>CAYLYS010000004.1:0-70998 GCA_964388175.1 uncultured Chromatiales bacterium
CCTGGGCGCGCTGGTCGCGTCCGTGGACCACGACCAGCGCGCCCAGGCGGCATCGAGCCGTCCGCTCAGCAGCGCGGCGATGGAGAAGGCGAAAGCGACCGAAAAACCGACGTAACCCATGTACAGCAGCGGCGGATGGAAAATGAGCCCCGGATCCTGCAGCAGCGGATTGAGATCCTGGCCGTCCGGCGCTGCCGGCAGCAGGCGTTCGAAAGGATTGGACGTGATCAGGATGAACAGCAGGAACCCGGTCGCCACCAGTCCCATCACCCCGAGCACGCGCGACACCATGTCCTCGGGCAGATTGCGGCTGAGCACGCTGACGGCGAAGGTCCAGCCCGTCAACATCAGCATCCACAGCAGCAGCGAACCCTCGTGCCCGCCCCATACCGCCGCAATCCGGTAATACCAGGGCAGCGCGGAATTGGAGTGGCTGGCGACGTAGAGGACGGAGAAATCGTGCGCCAGAAAGGAATAAGTGAGGCACAGATAGGCGATCAGGATGTAAACGAATTGCCCCTGCGCCACCGGCCGCGCCAGCCGCATCCAGGGCATGATGCCGCGCGCGGCGCCGACCAGCGGCATCGTGCCCTGCACCGCCGCCATCACCAGCGCCAGGATCAGCGCGAAATGTCCAATTTCAGGTATCATCTGCCCCCTCGCTCACAGCCCCGTCGGCGCGGCAGCATCGGACTGTCCGCTCGCCGCCTTGGCGCGCTCGAGCGCCTCGGCCACCTCGGGAGGCATATAGGTTTCATCGTGCTTTGCCAGCACTTCCTCGGCGTAGAACAGACCGTCCTGCCCTAGGCGCCCCTGCGTCACCACGCCCTGCCCTTCGCGGAAGAGATCGGGCAGGATGCCGGTAAAGACCACCGGTATGCTCTGCGCCATATCGGTAACCACGAAGCGCACGGTGAGTCCATCGGATTCACGCACCACGCTGCCCTGCTCGACCATGCCGCCGAGACGGAATTTGCCGTCCACCGGCGCTTCCTGCATCGCCACATCCGAAGGGCTGTAGAAAAACACCAGATTGCCGCGAAAGGCGTTGAGCACCAGCGCGGTGGCAACGACCAGCCCGGCCAGGGCGATCGCGACGAACATCATTCTTTTATGCCTGGGTTTCATGCCCCACCCCCGCGGAAACATTCCGCTTGATTCGACCCACTCGACGCAGCAGAGTTCGGCGTCTGCGCCGCAGCAGGATCACCTCGATGACCAGAACGAGCGCGGTCACACCGTACGAGCCCCATACATAGAAGGCGTATCCGCCCATGGAGAAGAAATCGGCTGGATTCATCGTCCTTCCTTCGCCAGCGACTCGTGCACCCAGTCGCTGTGGCGCTCGCGCTCCAGTATCTCACAGCGCACCCGCATCAGAACGACCGCGATGGTATAGGCCCAGCAAGCCAGCGTCATCACCACAATACCGGCGAACATCGTCGCCGCCATGGTGGGCGCCGCCGTCAAATTGATGGAAGCGCCCTGATGCAGCGTGTTCCACCACTGGACCGAGAAATAGATGATGGGGAGATTGACGACACCGACCAGCGCCAGCAAGCCGCTCGCCCGCGCTGCGCGGCGCGGATCGTCTATCGCCGCGTACAGGGATATGAAGCCGAGATAGAGGAAAAGCAGGATCAGCTCGGATGTCAGGCGCGCATCCCACACCCACCACGCGCCCCACATCGGCTTTCCCCACAGCGCCCCCGTCCACAATGCGATGAAAGTGAAAAAGGCGCCGGTCGGCGCCAGCGCGCGCGCCATGTAGCTCGACAGCCGGGTGTTGAAAATCAGGCCGATACAGGCATAGATCGCCATCACCAGATAGATGAACATCGACATCCATGCCGCCGGCACGTGGATGAAAATGATGCGGTAGGCTTCACCCTGCTGATAATCGGTGGGTGCGAGCAAGAACCCGATATAGAGCCCGGCCACCCCCAGCACGACGGCAGCGGCGGTAAACCACGGGATCAGCCGCCCAGCGAGAGGATAGAAGCTCGCCGGCGAGGAATACTTGAACCAGTTGACTGCCATTATCCGATCAATCCTTTCCTCTGGTCCTCTGACGCCGCCTTCCTCTCGCTGCGCCTGAATCTAATCGAGGCCTAATCGAGCGCGATCCGCAGCGCAGCGGCCGTCACCCACGGCCCGAAACACAGCGCCAGCACGAGAAACGCGCCGAGCAGAGACAGATGGGCTCCGGGCTGCAGACCCACCGCCACCGCATCAACCGCACCGGCGCCGAAAATCAGCACCGGCACGCACAGCGGCAGCACCAGCAGCGAAATCAGCACGCCGCCGCCGCGCAGGCCCAGCGTGAGCGCGGCGCCCAAGGCACCGATGAAGCTGAGCGCCGGGGTACCCAGCAGCAGAGCCAGCGCCATGATCAACAACTGCTCACCGGTCAGGCCGAACTGCAAGCCCAATAGGGGCGATATCAGCACCAGCGGCGCGCCCGTCACCAGCCAGTGCGCGGCCACCTTGCCGAGCACGAGCAGCGACAGGGGCTGCGGCGCGAGCAACATCTGCTCCAGCGTGCCGTCACTGTAATCCGCGTCGAACAGTCGCCCCAGCGACAGCATCGAGGCGAGCAGCGCGGCAACCCACACCACACCGGGGCCGATGACACCGAGCGTCTGCATTTCCGGCCCGACACCGAGCGGGAACAGGCTGACCACGATGACGAAAAAGAACAAGCCGGTCATGACGTCGACCGGACGGCGGCCTGCCAGCATCAGATCACGCGCCAGCACACACTGCAACACGCCCAGCATTCCGCCACCGGATCCGCCGCCGGTATCGCTCATGCGCCCATCCTGATCTGTTTCATGACGGCGGCGCCGATAGACACCTGCTGGTGGGTCGTCAGCACGACCAGTCCATCCCGTTCCAGATGCGTTCTGATTGCCGATTGCAACAGTTCGACCGCGCCGCTGTCGAGCGCGGTGAACGGTTCATCGAGCACCCACAATCGCGCCTTGCTGAGCAGCAACCGCGCCAGTCCTACCCGGCGCTTCTGCCCCTGCGACAGCACTTTCGCAGGCAAATCCTCCAAACCCGTCAGCCCCATGCGGGCCAGTGCCGCCAGGACTTCTTCTTCGCCGGCTGGATACCCGCCCAGCCGGCTGCCGATGTGCAGATTCTCCAAGCCGCTCAAATCATCCTTCAGGGCATGATGATGACCGCAGTAGAGCAGTTCGGCTCGGAAGAGCTCGCCCAATGCGCGGATATCCTCTCCGCCCCAGAGAACGCGGCCATCGGCCGGCAAGGCCAGGCCGCAGATCATGCGCAGCAGGGTGGTCTTGCCGCTGCCGTTCGGACCGTTGACGTACAGCAGCTCGCCCGCCCGCAATTCGAAATCCAGACCGGAAAACAGACTGCGATCACCACGGACCGCGGCCAGCGCGGCACCGTTCAGCATCACTCAGACCTCGCCCCCGCAACCGAACGCGCGATATTTTATCATATGTGATTCGAGTTGTAGGGCATGGAGCGAGGAAGGCCCGCTGAAATCGGGGTTTATATTACGCAAGATGACCCTGAGAAGATAGCGGGGAAGATAGCGGGAGAAGGCCACGGCGAAGATAGCCGCAGCCTGCGCGCGGCTGCCCGCCATGACAGCGAAGCGGACGGCGCTGCGTGCCCTTTCCATGCTTTTCTAGTATCTTGCTAGCTTCTCTTTTGCAGAGCCTCATGAATACCGGAATCGATTCACTGCGCAGACACATCGAACGCGAGATCGTCGGTCAGTCTCATCTGATAGAGCGTTTGATGGTCGGTCTGCTCAGCGGCGGGCACATGCTGATCGAGGGCGTGCCCGGCCTGGCAAAAACCACCGCGGTGCGCACGCTCGCCGGCGGACTGGCATTGAGCTTTCAGCGCATCCAGTTCACTCCCGACATGATCCCGGGCGATATCACCGGCTCGGACATCTATCTCCCCCAGGAAGGATTCTTCCGCTTTTCCCCCGGACCGGTGTTCAGCGACATCGTGCTCGCCGACGAAATCAACCGCGCACCGCCCAAGGTACAGTCGGCCTTGCTCGAAGCGATGCAGGAACGCCAGATCACCGTCGGCGGCAACAGCCACGCGCTGTCCGAGATCTTCATGGTTATCGCCACCCAAAATCCGCTCGAACAGGAAGGGACCTATCCCCTGCCCGAAGCCCAGCTCGACCGTTTCCAGCTGAAGCTCCGCGTCGATTACCCCGCCGCCGAAGACGAACTGCAGATGCTGCGCCTGGACCACCGCCGCGGCAGCACAGCATCCGCGCCGGCCATACCGTCAGTCACATCTGAAGCCGCGCCGCCGCTCACGCGCGAGGGCCTGCTCGCCGCGCGGCAGGCGGTGCGGGCCGTCTATCTCGACGAGATGCTGGAACGCTACATCGTCGCCCTGGTCGGCGCAACGCGCGCCGCGGCGCAATGGGACGAGGAGCTCGGCACCTGGATCGGACACGGCGCCTCCCCGCGCGCCAGCCTGGCGCTGGCGCATACCGCGCGGGCGCGCGCCTATCTCGGCGGCCGCGATTTCGTCGAGCCGGACGATATCGTCGCACTGGCGTCCGAGGCACTGGGGCACCGCATCGGCCTGACCTTCACCGCGCGCGCCGCGGGCGTGGACGAAGCGCAGGCCGTCGCCCGCATCGTCGCATGCGTACCGATACCCTGAGCGCCGCGCGGCGCGATGCGCCGCTGATCGGCGACGAGGAACTCGAACGCCTGCGTCTGCTCGCCCTGCAATACCGCGCGCGCCGCCATGCCGTGGGCGCCGTGGCCGGCGGCCGCCCCGGCCGGCGCCGCGGCGCCGGCATGGACCTGCACGACACCCGCCCCTACCAAGCGGGCGACGATGTCCGCCACCTGGACTGGCGCGCCACCGCGCGCAGCGGCAAACCCCTTACCAAGGTATTCATCGCCGAACACAGTCACGATATCTGCCTGCTCATCGACCGCCGGCCCGGCATGCTGTTCGGCACCCGGCATGAACTCAAGGCAACGACGGCGGCGCGCCTGGCCGCGACGCTCGCTTTCCACACTCTCGCCGACCATGGCGCCGTATCGGGGCTGGTGCTTGCCGGCGGTGCGCGCTATTTTCCGCCGCGCAAGACAGCGGCCGGCGTATTGCCGCTGCTGCGCGCCGCGGTCGCAGCGCCCGGCGATCAGGCCATCGACGGCACCGTAATGCCGACCGCCGCACCGCCCGTAACGCCCGCCCTGCTCTACATCATCAGCGATTTTCGCGATGTCATTCAGAGCGCAGCCACCGTGGCGGACTATGTGCCCGCCGGGCAGCGCGCCGCGGTAGCCGTGCGTATCGTCGATGAAGCGGAGCAGCGCCTGCCGGCAGCGGGCATCCTGCGGCTGGTAGCGCCCGAAGGCGGCGCCCCGATCGAGGTCGACACGCGCGATCCGGAACTGCGCCGGCGCTATCAGGCGCTTGCCGCGCAGCGCAGCGCCGAACTCGCGCGGCAGTGCGCGTTGCACGGCATCACGCTGCACACCATCACCAATTGCCGTGATCTGCATCCGCAGATCGAAGCCCTGCTGTAATGGACGCCGCCGCGCCGATCGAAACCCTGGCCGCCCTGGCCGACATCGAGATCCCGGCGCCGCCCGCGCCGGCGACACCGCTGCTGGCGCTGAGTGTGCTCATTCTGATACTGGCAGCAGCGGCGCTATGGCTGCTGCTCAGCCGCCGACGCAAGCCACCGCAAACACCGACACCTCATCCATCGACACTGGCCGACGAAGCGCTGCGACGCCTGGATGCGCTGCATGAGGAGTGGCGCGCGGGAAAAACGGAAGATCGCGAAACCGCCTACCGCTTGTGCGCGCTGCTGCGCATCGGCATGACATTGCACAGACTCGATCCGGCCCTGCCACCAGCGTGCGCGCCGGCGGCGGAATGGTCGGCGTGCCTGCATGCGCTGCGCCGGCCACGCTATAGCGCGCACGGCGGCGCCATCGATGCGGCGGTCTTCGAATCGATACGGCACTGGCTGGCGGCGCATCGCACCGGAACGGAAGCCGCCCATGTTTGACTTCGGTGCGCCTGCATGGCTGATTCTCCTGCCGCTGCCCGCACTGCTGTGGCGACTGCGCAGCCGGCAGCACAACGAAGGCGCGCTGATCCATCCGCTGACGCAGCTCATCGGCACGCTGCCGGCCGGCAGACGCAACACGCTGATCTCGCCGCATGCGCTGTGGGTCATCGGCTGCGCACTGCTGATCCTCGCCCTGGCGCGGCCGCAGTGGCTGGACAACGACGCCGCCAGGCTCGATCCCGGCCACAACATCGTTTTCGCCGTCGACGTATCGGGCTCGATGCGCGCGCTCGACTACCTCGACGGCGACCAGCGCATCAGTCGCCTGGACAAGGTCAAACAATCGCTCGAGCGCTTCCTGCGCAACGGCAGCGCGATGCGCGCCGGCATCATCGTCTTCGCCGACGATGCCGCCACGCTGTTGCCGCTGACCCATGATCTGGCGCTCGCCGCCGAGATGAGCACGGAAATAAACAGCAGCCTGGCCGGCGAGCGCACCGCCATCGGCAACGCCATCGCGCTCGCCGTGCAGCGACTGGAACACACGCCGGGCGAGGCGCGCATCCTGGTGCTGCTCAGCGACGGCACCGATACCGCCGGCACCATCCGCCCGGCCGACGCCGCCGAACTGGCGCGGGCGCATGATGTGCGCATCTACACCGTTGCCTTCGGCAGCACCGGCAGAGTACCGTTTCCGCTCGGCAACGGCGAAGTGATCTACCGCGAACTGCCGCCGGACAGCGCGCTGCTCGAAGCACTGGCGCAGCACACCGGCGGGGTTCACTTCAGCGTGCGCGAAGCAAGCGATATGGACGCCATCCTGGAGCAGATACATGCGCTGGAAAAAACCCGCATTCCCGCACCCGCGCCGGCATGGCAATGGTACTGGCTGCCGGCGCTGCTCGGACTGCTCTGCGTGCTGCATGCCGAATACCGCCGCCAGCGGGAAATGACGAACGCACGATGAACGCGCCCTGGTCGATCGCCCTGCAATATCCCGCCGGCCTGCTGCTGCTGCCGCTCTGCGGTGCGGTATTCCTGCTCCTGCGCCGCATCCGCCCCTGGACCGCTTTTGCCGAAGCACGCCTGCTGCCCTGGTTGATACCCCGGCTGATACCCCGACGGATACCGGGAGCAGCGCATGACGGCAGCCGCCGACTGATCGTTACCGCCTGGCTGCTGATCGCCGTTGCCGTCAGCGGCCCCTATCTGACCGCCGGTGGTGAAAAACCGGCGCGTCCCGCGCTCGATATCGCATTGGTGATGGATATCTCGCCCTCGATGACGGCGAACGATCTCGCTCCCGATCGCCTGCAGCGCGCCCGCCTGGAAGCCTACGATCTGCTGCACCGGCTGGGCGGCAACCGTGTCGCCCTCATCGCCTATTCCGGCTACGCTTACCGCGTCCTGCCGCTGACCCATGATCTCCCGCTGGTACGCGGCCATATCGAAGCGCTCGATCCGACGCTGACGCGACACCATGGCAGCAACCTGGTACAGGCGCTCGAATTCGCCGCGCAGGCGTTGACGGCATCCGCCGACGGCGGACGCGCCATCATCCTGTTGAGCGATGGCGAAAGCACGGACGGCGCCGAAGTCATGGCAACGGCCGAACGGTTCACGGCCCGCGGCATTCCGGTATTCGCACTCGGTGTGGGTACGACGGCAGGAGCGCCCGTGTCCGCCGGCAGCGGTCATATCCGCCGGCCCGACGGCAGTCCGGTCGTCTCGCGCCTCGACCGTGCGCTGCTGACCGCGATCGCCGCGCGCAGCGGCGGGCGGTATGCCGACGTACGATCGGACGACGCCGACAGCGCGCACCTGCTCGCCGGCATCGCACGCTTGACGCCGCAGCATCCGGGACCGGCCACGCCCGCCGGCTATCCGCTCCATCCCTGGCTGCTCGCCGCCGCGCTCGTTCTCCTGCTGCTCGGCGGCCGGCGCTACCGTCCGCCTTCACGCACACTGGCTTCAGCGCTGGTGTTCGCCATTACCTTCGCCGGCGCCGGCCTTCCCGACACCGCCTTCGCCGCCGGCTGGGAAGAGCGTGCCGCCCACCGCGCGCTGCAGGACGGCGACTATGACCGCGCCGCCACCCTGTACGAAAGCATCGGCGGATACACCGGCCACATGGGCGCGGGCGCCGCCGCCTACCGGCGCGGCGCGTGGATGGAAGCGCGCGCCCTGTATCAAACGGCATCCGCGCTTGCCAACGACGACACCGAACGCGCACTCGCCTACTACAACGAGGCGAACGCGCTTGCCCGCATGGGCCAGGTGCGCAAGGCCATCGCGCGGCTGGACGCTGCGCTGGCCTTGCATCCGAATCATGTCCGCGCCGCGCTCAACCGCGACCTGCTGCAGCGCGCGCTGGAACGCAAGGAAGCGCGTATCGGGGAAGAAACGATACTGCCGCGCATCGACGACGGCGTCGCCGACAGTGGCGCTGCCGGGTCGATCGACACCACTGCGGCGTCGGCCAGCCACAGCCGTGGGGAAGCCGGCGCCACGCCCGACCCCAGCGATCGCCCTGCGCTACCGGAAACGGCGTCGGCCATCCTCGCTGCCGATGCCGAAGAGACGCCGGCGCGCGCGATGCCGCTGCGTACAGCCGGCGACACCGCCGCGCTTGCCGCCGGCACGCTGCGTGACGATCCGCGCGAGGTGCTGCGCCATCGCTTCATGGTCATGGATGCGAACCGCGTCCGCCTGCCGGAGCCGCAGACATGGTGAGCCGGCGCCTGCCGGCATTCGTCCTGCTGCTGCTCACACTCAGCGGCGGCACGGCCTTCGCCGCCGAGTTCATCGCCGAGGTGGACAGAAAGGAACTCTACGTCAACGAACACGTGTTGCTCACGCTGTCGCTGAGCGACAGCGACACACGGCTGCGCGCCGAGGGCGTATCGCCCAACATCGACCTGACCGTGCTCAGCGATGATTTCGATCTGGGCACGCCGCAAGCCGATTTCCGCTTCAACATCGATCGCGGCCGGGGCCGATCGACTTCCAGCATCACCCTCGCGCTCTTTCCGCGCACGCCGGGGCGCGCGCGCATCCCGAGCTTCAGCGCGGACGGCGCCAGCACCGCGCCGATCGAACTGCGCGTGCTGCCGCTGCCGGCCGACTCCACGCCGGAAGTATTCGCCCGCAGCGGCATTCTGCGCGATCGGCTCTACGTCGGTGAACAGACCCTGCTTTACCTGGATCTGTATCACCGCGTGGACATCGCCAGCGCCCGCTTCGGCGGCGCGCTCGATTCGCGTCCGCGCCTCGCGATCGAAGCGCATGCGCTGCCGGTCGAAGAACGCAGCGAAAACGTTTCCGGCATCAGCTATCGGGTGACCCGCAGCGCCTGGGCGGTCAGTCCGGTGAGCGGCGAAGATGTGACACTGCTGCTGCCGGACATCTGGATCGAAACCCGGCAGGGCCGCCAGTGGCGATTGCCCTTCAGCGAGGAACGCATCGACGTGCGTCCGCTCGCCGATGACGCACAGACCCGGCCTGCCGCGATCGGGAAACCGCAGATCGAAATGCGCGCGCCCGAGACGATCGTCGTCGGTGAGGCCACGCCATGGGAGTTCGTCCTGCGCAGCCATACCGCACTCAATGCGCTGCCGTCGAGCGCGCCGTTGCATGCCGCAGCGGACGGCCTGCGGGTATACATGGATCCGCCGCTCAAGCGCCTGGAAACAGTGGCCGGCGCGGCGGATGGCGCAGTGAACGATGCGGTCGAAAGCACGGTCGTCTACCGCGGATTTCTGCTCGCCGACGCCGCCGGCGACTATCTCACGCCGACCATCAGCCTGCCCTACTACGACACGGCCAGCGACCGCGTCGAAATCCTGGAGGTCGCGGGCAGCGCTTTGCGGGCGCTGCCCGCGCCGACGCTTGCCGGCAACGCCATGGCGCTTCCCGCGGCGGAATCAGCGCCACCCGGCGCAGAGGTGCGCGGCGCCCACGGCATCTGGCCTTGGCTGACGGCAACGCTGGCGCTGCTGTGGGTTGCCACGCTCGGGGGATGGTTATGGCAAAGCGGTATCGTGCGCGCCAGGCACGCCGTGGTGAAACCGCGCGCCGCGGCGACCGGCAGTGACGGCGACCCACTGCAGCGACTGCTCGCCGCGCTCGACGCGCGCACGCTGGAACAGGGACTGCGCAATTGGCTCACGGCATACGGGCCGGACGACGCCGTCGAAAATGCGGTGCGCGCGGTACAGCGCCGGCGCTATCATCCGCATCGCGCGGATGCAAACGGCGACGATGATGTAAATAAAGCGGTGGCTGAAGCGCTACGCTGCCTGGACGGCAGAATCGTACGGGCGGAAACGCCTGTTCCATCACGCGATATCTGGTCCCCCGCCGCCTTCCATCCCGGCAGGACACGGGCGCCTTAGCGACGCCCGGATAGATATTCCGGTATAGATCCCGGGATACGCTTAAGGACCCGCCAGTTCCCGCTCGACGAGCGCATCGACCGTTTGCAACAGGCTTTCGACGTTGGCAGCCATGCTGGCGTCGACGCGATACCGGCCATTGACGATGAAACTCGGCGCGCCGGCGAGCTCATAGCGACGGCTGACGGTCTGCGCATTGCGCACCTTCGCGCTCACCGCGCTGCTGCGGAAAACGCTGAGGAAGCGCGTCCGGTCCACGCCATGCTCGGCGAAGAAAGCGGCAAGCTCTTCTTCCCTGTCCAGTGCGCGGCCGTGACGATGCAGCGCATTGTACAAAGGCATGTGTATGCGATCGAGAACGCCCAGCGCCTCGGCGGCAAAGAAAGCGCGTGCGTAATAAACCATGTGACTGCCGATCACCGCCGGCAGACGCCGGAAAGTGACGTTCTCTTGCCGGCTGTTTATCCAGCGCTCGAGCGCCGGCTCCACCATGAAGCAGGTCTGGCAGTCATACCAGAGGAACTCGATGACCTCTACCGTTCCGGATGCGGCTTCCACGCTCTGCGGCTCGGCCAGTTCCTTGTAACTGGTGCCGGGAATCAAACCCTGCCCGCCCTGCGCCCAGGCGCCGCCACAACACCACAGCGTGAGCAGCAGCGCAGCGGCACACAGGCGCGCGGACACCCGTCCGGACATCCTCGACCGTTCCATCACCGCGCTCATCCCGCTCACTACTGGCTGCATCGCCGGCTCCTCATCGGCCTATGGGTATGGTCAGATCCCGCGCCGCCGAAGCACTACCTGGAGCAGCGACCGGCGCATCACGATCCGGCAGATTGCGGTCCACCCATTCACGGGTTCTTTCTTCTATCCACTGACGCTCGTGCTCCGGCAAGGGGCCGCGCGCGATCCGCACATCCCACTCCCACAGCGCCGAGCGCGCCTGACGCACGAAAGGATCGTCCTCTGGCGCGAGATGGATATAAGTGCGCATCGCACCCAGGGCGCCTTCCAGATCCTCGAGCGCTTCCAGCGCCACCGCCAATCCCCAATAGGCATTGCCCTGAAAAGGCTGCAGTTCGGTGGCGGCGAGGAAGAAATCGCGCGCCGTGTCGTAACGCTCGAGTCCGAGCAGCGCATAGCCGAGATTGACATAGGCCTCCGGCAGACGCGGAGAGAGCGCGATGACGCGCTCGAGCGCGACGATGGCTTCCTCGTACCGGCGCGCGTGCAGCATGACCACGGCCTGCTCGAAACGCTGCTCGATCTCGGCCATGCGCGGATCGACCGGCGCCTGGCGCGATGTCTCTTGCCGCGCCGGCTGCTGCGGCTGCACCGCGGAAGCCGCCGCGACGACACGTGACGGCGATTGTCCGGGAAGATGCGCATTGAGCAGCAGCGATTTCAGATCGGGCCGCATCGCCAGCATGAAGATGGTGCACAGGATGATGCCGACGATGCTGAGCGACAGCGCCGATATCGCCGATTCATGCGGGTGCCGGCGCACGCTCATATCACGCCCTTGTGCGCCGCTTCGCTGTAGAACGGCGTACCGAAATAGGTGAAGAAGGCGAAAGCGAACACGCCGATGATGGTCGCCGCGCCCACGCGCGGCGCAATGTTATAGGTGAAGCGCACGTGGATGGCGAGACCGAGCAGCAGCCAGTTGAGAAACGACGAGGTTTCGAGCGCATCCCAGGCCCAGTAGCGTCCCCAGGCATCCTGGGCCCAGACCGCGCCGGCGATCAGCATCAGGCTTTCGAAAACCAGCGCCAGCAGCATGAAGCGCCAGGCCACGGTATCGAGTACGTCGTCGCCGGGCATGTGGCGGAAGAGATAGCGGAAACCTACCACGTCGCGCAACAGAATGATGCCGGCAAGACCGGTGCCGATGAGGCAAAAAGCGAGGAAGAATTTGCCGAAAATGACGTGCGCCCATTTCCAGTCGTGATAATAGGTCGGCGGGAAGGGGCTGGCGGCGGGATCGACCGTCACCACCCAGGCGCTCATGACCAGCAGGATCGGCAACACCACGACGGCTGTCGGCCTGATCAGGGGAATGCGCCAATAGACCACGGTGTATACCAGCCCGAGACTGAACAGCTGGCTGATGAGCAGTTCGAACAGATCGACGAAAGGTCCGTGCCCCACCCGCAGCCAGCGCTCCGTCAGGGCGATCGTCAGCAGAATGACCGCCGCGGCGAGCAGCGTGAGCACATAGGTTTCCGGACGCCGGGAAAGCACGGCAGCGGTGCTGGTACGTCCTCCCGCGCGCAGTACGCCATGGGCGGCCAGCGCCATTGCCAGCGCATAGCTGGCTATGCCCGCATACAGCCATGGCAGTTCCGACACCATGGTTTCCGTGTTCATAGCGTTTTTCCTCTCGCCACATCGGATGCCGCATGCTTGCGGTCGGCCTCGCGGGCAATGGCATAGGTATGAACGGTGCCGAACTTGCGCCAGAAATGCGCGGCGAGCCCGAATACCGTGATGAACGCGACGATGAACAGCCACTGCAAGGTCGGATCATAATACAACTTATAGCCCATCCAGCTCGACAGACGCTCATAACGCAGAAAACCGTCATCGAGCCGGATCGATTGCCCCTGCGCCAGCTCCACGCGCTCATCTCCTGCGCGCACCACCAGCATGCCGCGCGCGTTCGCCGGCTCCAGGCGCCAGTCGGTCTGCGGATCCATGCCCGTTTCCAGTTGCAGCCAGAAGCGGATTTCCTGATCTCCCGGCCCCGGCACCCAGCGGTTCGCCTGGCGATGCTCGAACAGCGGATACGAGGGCATGTGAATGGCGCCGGTGACGGGCACGCCGGCGTCCGGCGTCCAGGTCAGGATGGCGGCAAAACCTTTGTTGAACGTGGTATAGAAGCGATAGCCGTCGAGCACCAGCGGCGTATGGTCGCCGATCACCCGATGCTCCCAACCACCGCGGCCATCGGCAACGGCAATCTGGCTGCGCGTCGCGCCGCGCACCATGCCCGTGGAGTAATCGATGGCATACGGCCCCTGCAGGAAGTGCACGCGCTCGAAGTTGCCGCGGTGCCAGAGCCCCGTGCGGACATCGATCATGTCATCCGGTGAAAATGCCTGGCCTTCGGCGAGTTCGACGTTGGCTTCGAGGTAGGTCAGCCGGCCGATCGCAACGAGAACGGCGATGGCCAGCAGGCCGATATGGAACACCAGCAGGCCGCCGCGGCGGTTGATGCGCGGATCGGTGATGATGGCAGCGCACAGATTGATGGACAGCACGGTCAGCGGCGCAACCAACACCCAGACCGGCGTATCGACAGGGTTGTCGTAGTTCAGCGCCGCACCCAAGCCGAGGAACACCATACCGAAAACGGTCAGACGCGTCGACGCGAGTTTGCGCAGAGCGCCACTCATGGCAGGTTCACGCAGGCCTCGTTGCTGTTGTTCATCCAATCGACGCCGACGATGGCGTTGCCGGGCGGGCCGGCCGAACCGCAGTTGACGTCCAGCCACTCGCCGCTGCGGGCGAAGCTGCGGATCTTCAGCGCGGAACCGAGATAGTAAGGCCCCTGATAATAGCGCCCGGTGCCGGACGACGCGAAACCGCTGTAGCGCACCTGGGTACCCGGCGGCAGCTCGGCTTCCAGGCCGACGTCGTTGAGGTTGGCGAGGAAGGTCTTGTTCTTCCAGCCGTGCGGAATGGCGATGTGGCAATAGGTGCAGCGGAAATTCTGCACCACGAAGGCATGGCCCACATGCAGATTGACGCCGAGGAACTGCAGGCAGCCGCCACCTCCCACCGCGCGGCGGAATCCACTCAACACCACGTCCGGATTGGGCGACAGCACGCCACGCGCATAGTTCTTGGGATCATGGCAGCGGAAGCACAGGTGATTGGCCGAATCCTCCTCAGTAGGACGCAAAGTGTTTGTTCCAGTCTGATCGTTCCAGTTGCCCTTGAGCAGGAAATTCTCGTCCGAACCGTGCGGTCCCCAGGGGAAACCATGCTCCCCACCCTCTGGCACCACGGTGTCACCCCGCGTACGTGAACCATGGCAGTCCGTGCAATACATGGTCTGCGTACCGACCGCCGTATTGAAGGGCGGACGCCAGGCATTGCCGTCCGCGCCGCGCACCGCCGGCGTCCGTCCGGTCGGCTGCAGCGTGGGATGCCATGAGCGATGGTTGTTGGTGACGTAGTCGACCAGATTGCCCTGCGGATCGAGGCGCGAGAACGTCACCACGCCCTGGCCGCCGGAATCGGTCACCGTCGCCGGCACCGGCGCCTGTGCGCCGATATAGGCGCCGGTCGGCGTTCCCGGCGTGACCTCGCCCTGATGATCGCGCGGCGACTGGAACTCCATGCCCTGGTTGGTGTAATTGAACAGGGAGTTGGTGCCCGCCGGCGTCAGCCCGGAGGTATATCCCAGCGGCGGCGGAATATCGTAGGCGTAATTCGAGTGGCACTTCATGCACAGCTGATACTCGCGCGTCAGATACGGCGCGCTGACATCGGTGCTGCCGCCGACACCGGGATCGCCACGCTTGACCTGGAAATCGACCGGAATGCTGCCGAAGGCGGTATTGGCGTAGACCGGCTCGACGCCCCAGATGCCGCGCAGCACGCCCGAGGCGAGATTGCTCGGCGGAATGCCCGGCGTATGCTCGTGCGTCGGACCCGGATCGGGCACCGTCGGATCGGCGTTGAACAGACGGGTGCGCTGCACGCGATGCGGATTGTGGCAGTCGGTGCATTCGGCATGACGATTGGCGAGACCGCCGAGGCCGAGCAGTTCGCGCGACTCGATGAAATCCTGGCCGCGCTGCATGCCCTGCGTCGCGTCGTCGCCGGTGCCGATGTTGTGTACCTCACCCCCCGACAGTTGATCGGTGTTCGAGATCGGCATGTGCCGCGCCATGGTGGTGAAGTCAGTCTTGATGTCCGGAACTTCGAAGGCCGGATTGCTATTCGGACTGTTCTGTCCCTGCAGCGTCTGCGCGGTCGGCGGCCCGACGGCAGGATCGCCATGGCAGGCATAGCACACGTTTTCGATCGAGGGGTTGCCGCCCTGGCGGGCGCCGGTGACCGGATCGAGAGGGCCGTCGGTGCCTTCGCGCAGGATGCGCCGCGAACCCTGTACCGTGTGCGGATCGTGGCAGTTCAGACAGGCCGCCTGCCACACGCGCGTGCCGCGCGGGAATTCGCGCAGATCGGCGGCCTCGTTCGTATAACGCTCATCCGCCACCGCCGGATTGGCGTGCGCCGAACCGGCCCAGCCTTCCTTGTCGTGGCAGGCGAGGCAGATGATGTCGCGCTGCGCATCGAACTGTCCCTGCACCGGCGGCTGCTGCTGGAAGCGGTTCACGCGCAGGAACTTGATGTTCTCGCCCGGTACCTGCGAACGCAGATGGGGATCGTGGCAGGTGATGCACTCCACCTTGGGACCGACGCCGTCGGCATCGCGTTCGAGCGGCAGATACTGGCCGCGCGGCAGCGGCTGGCGCGCTTCTCCGTCGATACGGCGCACGCGCTCATCCAGCCATGGCACCGAATTGGGATCGAACAGCTCGCCGTCACGCGCCGCCTGGGCGCTGTCGTAGGTGAAGGAGATCGGATGGTCGTTGCTGAGATCGACGCCGAGATGACGGGTGAAGCCGGTCGTCACGCCGTGTCCCTGCGGTATCGTTCCCGGCGGTGAGCTGTCGCCGGCAGGGAAGGTGAACGGTACCGTGCGACCATCGCGGTTGGGCTGATCGCGATTGAGCACGTTGACCGCGCCGAGGGCAATAGTGCCGTCGTGGCACGACAGACACAGCTTGGACCGGCCCGTGGGCTGGCCGAGGTCGGTGGCGTCGATGGAACTCGATGAATACGGAATATAGGCCGTCTGCCGCAACTCGCGGTTCCACAGCGGCGCGTTCTGCGCGGGCGTCGCGCCGTGCGGCGTGTGGCAGAACACGCAGATCTGCGACTCTTCCGTGGCGAAGGCGCGGCGTTCGGTGCCGTCGGGGAGCGTGATACCAGCGGGCGGAACCGTGGCGGAGAAATTGTGCCGGGTGTTGGCGATGTCGGAGATCGGGGCCGCCGCCGACGCCCACATCGTCCACAGCGCGGCACCGATACAGATGGCGGCGCCGGCGACAAAGGTAGACCAGCGACGCATCACGCCTCACCCAGGAGTTGGAATATCATGATACGACCGTTGAAAGCATCAGCGACGTAGATCCGGTCACGGTGATCCGTCCAGACCCCGGCGGGCAGATAGAACTCTCCGATGCCACTGCCGGAACCTCCGATGGCCAGCAGCAGCTCCCCTCCATCGTTGAATACTAACAGATGGTCATAATAGGATTCCACCACATAGACATTGCCGTGAGAATCCACCGCAACGCCTTTGGGCCGCGGCATATCGCCGACGAAAAGGCCACGCCGGCCGAATTCGCGCACGAATTTTCCGTCGGCATCGAAAATCTGCACTCTCGCATTCAGTGTATCGGTGACGATGAGGCGATCGTCGACGTAGGTGAGATACGTCGGCGCATTGAATTCACCCGCGCCTTCGCCGTGCGCACCGATGCGTCCGAGCAGCTCGCCGGCATCGCTGAAAATCTTGACGTCGTGCGCCTGTGCATCGGCGACGAAGATCCGTCCGCGCGCCGCGTCGCGCACCACGCCGACCGGACGCTCCACTTGGCCGAGACCGATGCTGCCGCGCGGTTCGCCATCAGCACCGAGGCGCACGATCACCTTCAGATCCGCATCGGCGACCAGGATCTCGCCGTTGGCGCCGGGCGCGATGCCGACCGGCGTCATGAAACGCACCATCGGCCCGGCCGCCTGCCACAGCAACAGCTTGCCCTGTGCTTCGTCGAAAACGAAAATCGCCCCCCGGCTGACGTCGGTGACGAAGATGCGTCCGTCCTCGCCGACGAAACCGTTCTGCGGCCGCTGCAGGATCATCGGCGTATGCTTGGAACTGCCCAGCCCGACGACCCAGCTCAGCAAACGGCTGCCGATACTGCTCACCTTGGACGAAGAAAAATTCTCCTCACCGGTGAGCTGACCGACCAGCGCATAGCGGGCCGTATCCGGCGCCTGGGGCCAGCGGAAACGCTCGTCTCCGGCGTATTCATACTGCAGCGTGGCGGGTCCGCTGGCGCATCCGGCCATGAACAGACACAGGAACAGAACGAACGGCAGTCCCGCGCGTGCCTGACGCACGCTCATCGCACCGCCGGCTCCGCGTCGACAGGCGCCGCCCCCGGCCAGGACGCCAGTGTCAGAATCTGAATGCGGCGGTTCAGGCTGTCGGCGACATAGAGGAATCCTTCGTCCAGCCACAGGTCGGTGATGCGGCGGAAGCGGCCCGGCGCCGAACCGTGCCCACCGATGACGCCGATCAATTGGCTGCCCTGATAGACCTTGATGTCGTCGCTGAGATAATCCGCGACGAAGGCGCGCTGCTGATGATCGACGACGATCGCCGTGGGGAAGGTAACGGTATCCTGTTGGAACGATTCCCGGTACGCGCCATCCGGGCCCATGACCTGGACCCGCGCCGGACCATAGCGGGTGGCGATGTAATAGCCTGCCGGCCCTTGCGCCAGCGCGGTGATGCCGAGAAAACGTCCCGCCCCCGCGCCACGCACGCCGATCGCACCCGACAGCAGTCCGGCAGGGTTGTACACCAGCACGTCATCGTTGAAACCATCGGCGATGAATACATAACCGGTATCGTCGTTGACCACCACGTTCATCGGACGACCGATGTTGATGCGGTCCTCGATGGTTCTGAGCAGGCGGCCATCGGCATCGAAATGCAAAACCCGGGCGCCGTCGGTATCGGCGAGGTAGAACGACAGATCGCGGTTGAGATGGATATCGGCGGCGTTGCCATGCAGAACGCCCTTGAGATCGAGGACCATGCTCAGGCGGTCGAGGCGCCTGTCATATCTGAACAACTGCTGGTGACCGGCATCGACGATGTAGACCAGATGGCCTTTCGCCGCCACCGCCACGGGTTGCAGCAGCTGCGTGGAGATCGGCCCCGTCAGCATCTGCCATTCTCCGCTGCCGCTGGGCGCGCTGTCGAGCACCTGCCAAAGCTCGCCCGGCCCGGTCTGCGCCATGGTTTGCGGCGCCGGAGGCGCCGACGGCGGGGCGAAACGGGCAACATCCTCGCGCGTCAAGGCACAGGCCTGCAGCAGCAGGGCGAGCGCGGCGAAGATCAGCGCAGCAGGGTAACGTCTTGGGGTACGGAATGACATCTGCCGCAATTCAGCGTGGGAGAGAATGCGACCTTACCATGACAAACGCCACAGAAGTCGCCCTGGATGATCGCCGACATGGAAACCGGATTGGCGCCGGCTTGCGGAATGAAGATCGCAGGATGGCAATTGGCGCATGTCAGCCACTCCGTATGCTGCAGATGGGGAAACCGCACCCACGGCATGGACTGCGTATTCCTGAAAATGATATCGAAATCGACCGGGAACATGTCCATGCTGCCGTCGAGCGAGGTGCGCGGCTCGATCAGCCTGCGCTCCAATGTCTTCACCCAGTCGATCTGCCCGGAACCATCGCGCGGGAAACCGGCCATGGCCTCATACGGCTGCTGCAGAACGGCAACCGCTTCGCCGCTGGGATCATGGATGCCGTCCTCCGCGACCGGAGCGATATCGCCGCGCATCTGGAAATGGGCGCCGCGCGACCACAATGGCGCATCCTGCTCCTGTTGCGGGAATACGCTGCCCGCGGCACCCGCTGCCGCACTGACCGTCAAGGCCGCACATAGCGCCAGCAGACGCCACGCGCTCAGCGGATGCCCTCTTTTCATCATCTCACGCCCATCGCCTGCAAAGCGCGCTGAATATTGCTGGTGGCGCCCTGCAGCATGAGTATGGCTTCCTGGTAATTACCGCGCGCGGCCTCGGGTTCGGACAAGGCCTTGACCTCTCTCGCCCGGTCGATGAACGGCATGATCAGCTTTCTGGTCTGCTCATTGGGTTCGCGCTGCTGAATGGCGAGCGGCACCAATCCTTCATAACCGAGGTAGCGCGACAGCTCGTATTCATATTCATCGCGTGGCGTCTGAAACACCAGTTCATGCACGATGGTCTGTTCGGCCAGCATCTCGGTCAGCGCCGTAGTCAGCGTATTCTGGGCGCCGCCCAGCATGCTGATCGCCTCGTTGTACTTGCCGTCATCGGCAAGCGACCTGGCGTTGCTCATGACGCTCTCGATCTGCTTCAGATCGACGGCGCGGACGTTGCTTCGCCCCTTGTTCTTGACCATCTGCTCGTAGTTGCGGCGGTACGAGGCCTCGAACCCCTGCACACCCTCATACATCTCCAGGAAACGGGCGCGCTCGGCCTCGCCGCGCGATTCCTGAGGCACCAGCAGGGAAGACTCGCTCATCAGCCGCATGGCATCTTCGACCAGAGGCAGCGCATTCTGCTGTTCGCCGGCGGACAGCGCGCCGCGGGCTTGCTCGAAACGCTGCTGCGCATCGCGGTAGAGAGCGAGCGCGGTCTCGTTGCCGCTGTCGCGGATGCGCGCGGCAGCCGGCGACTGATTGATGAACATGTCGGCGAACTGAATCTTCTGCTGGATCTGCTGCGCCGATACGTTGCGCTGCTGCGCGCTCTGTGCACCCGCATCCGCGGTTCCCGGCATCTTGCCGCCGCGAGCGGCCTGCAGCTCGGCGATGGACAGATTCTCCTGCCCCTCATTGACGATGTAGATCGGGCCACCCATGTTCCGGTGGTTTCGGCACTGGTAATAGAGCAGATCCGGCGCCTGCGCACTCGGCGTGAACGTCACCACACCTTCATAGATGAACTGGCCGCTGACGCCATCGACATAGGTCGCGGCACCCCAGCCGACCTCGCTGCCGGAAAGGTAGAAATCGTGCTGTATGCCGGCATTGACGCTGAAACGATAGGTCTTGCCTCTCACCATCACCAGCGGCTTGCCCTGCACGCCATTGACTACGAATCCCATGCGATGGCCGACGCCATAGTAGGGATGCGAAGTATCCTTGGTCTCGGTGACGACATTGAACAGGAAAGGCGAGCTCGGCGGCGCCTCGCGCGCCGGCACCGCGGCAGGGACAGGAACGGATGAAGGCGCCGACGCCGACTCGGCTGGAACCGGAGCTGGTGCCGCTTCCACCGTCGCCGCGGAGGGTTCGGGTTGCAGCGGCACGACCTCGGCGACAGGCGTCTCCTCGGCGGGCGCTGGCTGGAGAAGCGCCGACGATGGGATGACCACTGTCACCTCCTGGGGCGAAGCAGCAACGGCAGACGGCGCCGACGCTGCGGTCGGAGCGGAAGCAGGCGCATCGCTTCCGGTCGTGGCGCAGGCGGACAGCGTCAGCGCGATGATTGCCGGGAACAGCAGGCTAGGGAAACGGGATCGCATTCCTCCCTCATATACTCTGGCATACATTCGGGCACACACTCAGACAGACATCCGGCGGAGACAGAAGGCCCGCCCTGAACGGGCGGGCCTGACTACCAAAACAATTTTATCTCCAAGGATTCTTGACGGTCGCCTCGCTCAACGGTGGCTTCCAGTCCGCGGGCTTGGGCTTGGAATGACACTTCCCGCAGGTCGTCGTGGTCACCGGGAAGGACACCTTGCCATGGCACACGCCGCATTTCTCACCCAGCAGAATAGCAGACATGTTGATCTGATTGGATCCCGCCTGCGGCACGAAGATCGCCGGATGGCAGTTCGAGCAGAACAGCCATTCCGTATGCTGCCGATGCGGGAACACCACATCCGGCATCGATGCCTTCACCGGTCTGACGATATCGAGATCCATGACGAAGGGCTCTTCCGATGAATCGATGCGATCCCAGCGCGGGCGCAGCAGACCTTGATCCAGCGCCTGCACCCAGTCGATACGGTTGCCGAACACGGTACGCGGCAATCCCTGATAGGCTTCTTCCGGCGGCTGCAGCGAGAAGGTCGCCTCGTTGCTGGTGTCGTGGATACCGTCTTCCCACGGCGGCGGATTGGCGCTGTCACGCTTCTTCAGGTTGACGTTGAACTCATTGGCGGAAGAAACGCGCGATTCCTGCGCCGATACCGACTGTATCTGCCAAGGCAGCGCAAAAACCACCAGTGCAGCGGACAGACCGAGTGCGATCGAGACTTTCTTGATGATATTCATGGCTCACTCTCTCCCGTCCGTCATTATTGCTGCGACTGTGCGCCGGCTGCGGGGTCCAGCGGCTTGAATGCCGGGGCCACGAGACGCTGCACGGTGCTGCCGTGGAAGTGAGTGGGAGTGCCGGGAATACCGGAATGGCACATGGCACAGTTTTCGACCGACCAGGCCACCTCGCCGTTGTGGCAGGCGCCGCAGAACTGGCCGTCCACGATCTTGGCCATCGTGATCTGATTACCGCCCGCCTTGAACTGGAAGCCCAGGTCGGCGTGGCAAACCTTGCAGCGGAAACGCACGCGATGGAACCAGTGCGGGAACACCACTGGACGCATGGCCGCGGCATCGGAATAGTTATTGATGACGACGTCGCCGTATTCCGCCTGTGCTGGCTGCGGCGCCGCCCATATCCACAAACCGATCAGGAGCCCCGCAAACAGCGAGATGCGCGCAGGCATCCGAGAGATCATCGATGGCATAACAAACCCCTCCTACTTGCTTTCCAACCTTTATTTTTTATGCAGACACAGGCCTGGCCGGGCGAGCGAATCCGGGCTCAGAAACGACGGTTTATCTGAAAATAGATAATATTGTAATTGTCGTCATTCTGATCGCCGGAGAAACTGATGTAGCGCCAGCTCAGACTGGTATCCACCAGCCCGATCACGTAGTCCAGTCGGTTCTCCCACTCTGCGCGGTCTATCCCCTCGTCCGTGGCCGCGCGCGCAATACGCAAATCCGAGTTGAACCGAAGCTGGGCTATGTCGAACAAGCCCATGTGCCGGTAGGTCACCTGGCCGGTTGCGGTTACTGTATCATTATCCCGCAGCCCGTTGAAGTCCCGGCTCACCATTTGCACCGTCAGATTTCCGCTCAACATGCTGTACAGACTGAGCGTCTGATTGCGCATGAACTGCAGATTGGCGAATTGCTGATTGTCGTCCTGATCGCCGAATCCGCGGGAATCCGACAATGTCAGGTGGATCATCGTCGTCCCGCTCTCACCGTGCCGGTCCCATGACAGGCTGCCGGTGTGATCCAGGCGCTGGGTATTGATATCATCGGCCGTATCCGCCGTTTGATAAACCGTGCTAACCGACTGGCTCAGACTCAGGCGGAAAGTCCCCCGTCCATCCGTCATCCACATGCGCTGCGCATCGTGCCCGAGGCGGACCAGCCCGGTCAGCAAGTCCTCGCTGCCGGTATTCTGGTTCTGGGCCGATGCCTGAGCATGCCAGTTATAGGTGAAATGGGTGAAAAGCGGGCGCAGATCGGATTGATAGAGCGCGCCGAGGCGCTGCCGGGAGGTCATATCCACACCGGCGGTATTGGTGTCCGTGACATCGACATTGGCGTCGAAACGCAGATTCTTCGTGTACTGATAAAAAGCGCCGGCGGTGGCGCTGACGCTGGCCTGATCGATCTCCCTGCCAGCGTTACTCGCCGCCATGTCGAAGAGGCGCACGCCCGCGCTCACCGACAGCGGTCTGTCGACCGGCCGCCAGAACAGAAAGCTCGACACCTGGGTATACGTTATATCCGCCCTGGCCAGATTGGTGCTGCCGGGCGCCTGTGCCGACCGGGTATCGGAATCGTAGTAGCTGACCATGGTATCGAAGCGCAGCGCCCGATCCGGATGGTAGAAGTGCTCGACGTTGAGCAGCTTGATATCGTTGTCCTGATCGATGGTCGCCAGCTCTATTTGCTGGTAGCTGGTCCTGGCGCTCAGGGTATGCTGCGGGCGGCGCATATTGTATTCCAGCCCGATCAGCTGATCCTTGTAGCTCTCGATACCGCGCGACTCCCAGGTGCCATGATCGAAGCGCAACTGAAAACGATCGCCGACTTCGGTCAGATAGCTCTGGCGCAGCGACAGCCGCCGCGTCTGAAAGTCATAACTGCTGAGCCCGGACACGGGATTGGGCAGCGTGACCGAATCGACGCGGCTGTCGCTCATGCGGTAGGACAGCGAAAAAGGGGTACGGCTTTGCGGCAGGACGTTGAGATCGAGATCGAGACCGAGAATGGTCGTGCGCGATGAGGCGCCCGCATCATAGCTGCTGGCATCCTGGGTCGCGCGCAGCCCCGCGGACAGATTGGCGAACCACGGCTCCCACAGATAGGCCTGCGCGTTCAGCGCGGCACGCAACTGGTTGCTGTGCGCATCGCTGTTGTCGCTGCCCGTGATCGAACGGAAGGTATAGCCGACACTGCCGGAAACGTCGCTCACTCCGACCGCCGCCGCCGCAGCCTGCGCACTCCACAGCGCCGCGGCCACCGCGCACAGCATCGAACCGAGTTGACGCTTCCCCTCTGGCATGAATTGCGTATCCCACGTCGGCCGCCCCGCGGCCTATTCAAGTTGTTATTATTCCGATGGCAACGAATCGGCCGCGCCCACGCCGATCAATTCCTCGTTGACCGTGATCGCCGTCGTCTCATGCAGGCGCGCCAGTGCATCCTGCCATGCGCGCTCGCTCAGCTCCCGGTGCAACAGATCACCGGCGCGCTCCGCCACCAGATCGAATGCGTTCAGCTGCGGAACGACGCGCTCGTCCAGCCGGAAAAGCGCATAGCCCTGCAGCATCTGCAGCGGCGCCGAGAACGTGCCGGGCTGCATGGCATCCAGCACCTCCTGCGCCTCGCGCGCCAGCATGCCCTTGTGGACATAGCCGAGATCACCGCCCTGCGCCGCCGATCCATCCGCCGAATGCAGCCGCGCCAGATCGGAAAATGACGCTCCGTCTTTCAGTTTCGCATACAGGCGCTGCGCCTCTTCCTGCGCCGCCTCCCATACAGCGCCACCGGACCAGGGTTCGACCCTGAGCAGTATCATCGACACACGCAGGCGTTCCGGCGTCGTGAATTTGTCCGGCTGCGCCCGGTAATACGCCAGCACGGCCTCCCGATCCGGCGCCGGCACCTGCTCGATCCGCTGCCGCAGCTGCGCGATGACGCTGTCCCCCATCAACTGCGCCCGCAGGGCTTCGCGCGCGGCAACCGGGTCGGCGCTGGCGGCGATGCGCTCGGTCAGCATGGTCATCCGGGCATCCATCCACCGCTCATCCGGCGCGATGCCCTGGCGTTCCGCCTCCTGCAGCAACAGCAATCTGTCGACCATCGCCGCGGCGACTTCACGCCGGAAGGCAGCGATATCGGCGGCGGGCACCTGACCATGATAGAAGCGCTGTCGGACGCCGGCATGGAAATTCGCCTCGAATTCATCGATCGGGATCACCGTTCCGCCGACCACGGCAAAGACATCGGCACGATCCGGCGTTTCCTCCTGCTTGTCCTCCACACCGGCATGGCCCGCTGTCGTCAGCAGCAGAAACAAGGCCATCGTGATCGAGAAAATCCGCATCCGAGAATACATGCCAGTCCGGAGCCATGGGGCGGCGGCATTCTGCCCGCAGCATGCCCTGCCGCCCAGGTAGCGCTCGCCCGTCATTTATTGTGGCAAGTCAGACACACTGAACTGCCCACGGGGTCTACGCGCAAAAACAGAGGGTTGTAATCGACATGGGGATCATGGCAGGAAGCGCATTCCACATAGGGCTGCGGTTCGCCGACGAACACCCCGCGCGTTGCGACCCGGGTGTACAGCTTCATGTCGGACTTTTCGAAATCCGACGATCCCCCGACGGTACGGGTGTTGACCCACCAGAATCTTTCGCTGCCGACGATCTTGGTTTCCGCCTGATGGAAATCCGGATCGCGCCCCGGCCCGTGCGGATTGGCCTGGGAATAGCCGCCGCCGGCATACTGCACCGAAACCGGATGATCGTCGCGCAGATCCTTGCCGAGATTGGTGATGACCGTCACCGGGCCGATCCGCCCGCCCACCGGCGCGGCCTGGCCGCTCCAGACTCCCGCCCTGAAGGCCCAGTTCTCCGCGCCCGAGCCCGGCTCGTTGATCAGTGCGTCCATGGCCTGCGTCCCGTCGTGACAGGACAGGCAGGCGATCGATACCGAGCCGATCGGCTCGATGGCCGCATCGAGACTGGTGGAACCCAGCTGGTCATAGGTGGTGAATCCGGCACTGCCGGGATCGATGTAGCGATTCCACAGAGGAACGGCGACCGAGGCATCGGCGCCGTGCGGCGTATGGCAGAAAACGCAGATCTCCGACGTGCCGCTGAAATTGCTCGCGGCATTGACGCCGGTACTGCCAAGATTATGCTTGGTATTGAAGATACCGGCGTTGACGGCGTGCGCCGACAGCAGTACGGCCCCGAGCATGAGAACCAGCCAGGAACGTCTGCAAGTATGGTGACTTGCTCGCATTGTTGCTTTTCATCCCCCTCTGGTCGCCGTGACCGGCGGACCACCCCACCGACGCCGGGTGGTCCGGGAACTTTACCATACTTTCCGATCGATCAGCATCACGAACGCTCGCGCTCGGCGCGTGCTCACAGCCCCAGGTTGAAACGATGGATGATACCGGCGGAAACGGTGCTGACATCCTTGCCCGACGCTGCCGGACGAATCACGCTGCCGGCATCGTCATGATCGGGATGCAGGGCATAGCCGGACTGATCATCATTCAGCAGGGTCGCGCCGATCAGATAGAACTCCGTGCGCGGCGACATCGCATAGGAAAACCCGAGCGCCACCATCTGCGCGCCGCTGTCGGGACGCTGATCCAGTTCGCCCAACTGACCATAGGCCAGCTTCCAGGTGAAATTGCCTGCCACATGCGACAGGCTGCCGTACCAGGCATCGCGCTCGCCATCACCGCCGGCAAGGCGGCTGCCGTTGTCGGCCTGCTCCCAGATCAGCGCGGCGCGCGTGCCCTGGCCGAAATCCCAGCCGAACACCGCTTTCGTCGCCGAGGCATCACGCTGATCGACGGCTTCGACCTGGCCCAGCTTTTCATAACCGATACCGAGATACAGCGGGCCGCTGACGAAGGCCAGCGTGGCGCTGTAACCGTTGAGATCGGAAGCCTCGTCCGTACGCGGCAGTTCGTCGCGCTCACGGTCGGCGATGTAGGCGAGCGCGAAACGGATGCGCCTCTGCTCCGGCGTGGCATAGTACAGAATGTTCCGCGCCCGCTCATTGAACAGCGACTGTCCGTCGACGGCGCCGACGATGGCGCTGTGATCGGCACGGGTATTGCGGAAGATATCCAACTCGTCGCTCAGCGCGCGATAAGGCGTGACGTGACGCCCGGCCAGCAGCACGCCGAGACTGCCCTCGAGCCCGAGGAAACTGTCACGCCCCTCTTCACTCCAGGCGCCATCGTCGAGATCGACGCCCTGCTCGAACTGCCAGATGACGGAAAGCCGGTCGCGCAGACGCTCGCTGCCACGCAAACCGATGAACGACTTGTTGCTGCTCACCAGCAAAGCGTATTTTTTGACCGGCTCCTCTCCCGCAAGCGCATCGCCGTTGCCGATGACATCCACCGAGACGTGCGCCGTGCCATAGAGCTCGATCGCACTCTGTGCCGCTCCCGGCAGCGTGAGCGCCGCGATTGCCAGACACCATATCGGCGCTTTGGAATTCATATTCACTCCAGTCAGATAGCCAGGGGAAAGTAGTCAAGGGGGCAAGATACAAGATAGGCGACGCCGGACACAAGCCGGGATGCGGCCAGATGCGCGCAGGTCCCATACCGCCATAAAAAAAGCCGGGCACGAGGCCCGGCTTTTCACTACAGGTACTACTTCGCGTCGGATCAGAAACGAACCACGGCGCTGAGGATGACGGAGTCGTCGTCCGAGTTGGCACCAACGAGGATCGGATCGCCGAAGGGATCGAAGTCCAAACCGAACTCGCTGTCCAGGTTACGCCATTCCAGACGCAGATCCAGATTGCTGGTCGCCTGCCAGTTGGCACCCACCGTGAACGCGGTCGTCTCCGCACCACCGTCGAGCTCCACCATGTCATAGCGCAGCGTCAGGCCGACGACATCGTTCAGCTTCAGCTTGGCACCCACCGAGTAGGCGTTGTCCAGGACTTCCGAGGCGGTCAGGTAGTCCACGAAGAACGTGGTGGCGACCGAGCCCAGATCCAGGGTGTAGTCGGCGTTGAAGTTGATCAGGTTCTCGAAGCCCGCATCCTGGGTCAGGACACCGAGGGCCAGGTTCAGGCCGGGGACGGCTTCACCGCGGACATGGGCGAGGAAAGAGTTTTCTTCATCCACGCCACCGATGTCGTTCAGCGCCGCCACGGTGATCTTGGCCGGACCGGCGTTCAGGCCGACCGCGACACCTTCGATGTTGTTCTGGTACAGCTCGGTCGAGAAATCCAGCACTTCGGAGATCAGGCTGCGGCTGTAGGTGCTCTTGTTCGGGGCATCCTGCTTCTCGTAACCCAGCGGGTTGTTGAAGCGACCGATCTTGACCGTGGCCAGATCGTTGACGCGCCAGGCACCGAACATCTGCTCGATCTCGACCGTCTCTTCGCCAGGGCTGTAACGGCTGTTCAGATCCAGATCGATGCGGCCATAGAGATCGTCGGCAATCTTGGCACCGAAGCTCACTTCGCCTTCGGTGTGGAACTTGCGCTCAGTCTCGTTGACGCCACCGGCTTCGCCGGCATCGTCGGTAATATAGAAGGAGGTTTCAGCGTGACCGTTGACGCTCAGGCCAATCTTGTTGTCATCGCCGTGAGCGAAGGCGGCGCCGCTGGCACCGAAAGCGCTGGCAACGGCCAGAACTAGAAGTCGCTTGTTCATTCTGTTGTCTCTCCCTTGCACAAGGTTGTTATAGGCACGTTCTCATCAAACGTGCGGCATTTATATAACACGAGAGATAAATATGCAACACTATTTTGCCATTCATTTCAGCTTATTAAGATTGTTTTTGCAAAAATACAACAGCAGTTGTGCGCAAGATGCAAAAAGCGTCACACCCCAAGATGTAGGGGGAAGCGACGCGGGAAGACGCAAGATGTACCAATGGGATGGGGTATCGGGCTTGCCGAAGCGGGCTACGGAAACGAACAAGGCCCTGTCGCAGGGCCTTGTTCGTTGTCGTCACATGTATTTGGCTGGGGGACTAGGATTCGAACCTAGATTAACGGAGTCAGAGTCCGTTGTCCTACCATTGGACGATCCCCCAAGTTCGTCGAAACGAGATTGCAGGAGGAAAGGGAAAGCCAGACCTCGAACGAACGGGAACGCGCCGCAGCGCCGCTCCCGTTCGCCTGCATCAGCGCTTCGAGTACTGCGGACGCTTTCTGGCCTTGTGCAGACCGACCTTCTTGCGCTCGACGATGCGCGCATCGCGGGTCAGGTAACCGTGCTGGCGCAGCGCCTTCTTCTTGGTCTCGTCATAGGCCAGGATGGCACGCGCCAGACCGTGGCGGATGGCGCCGGCCTGACCGCTGGTGCCGCCGCCGCGGACGGTCACATTGACGTCGATCTGGCCGCCGAGATCGGTCGTCTGCAACGGCTGGCGCACGATCATGCGCGCCGTCTCACGTCCGAAATAGATGTCCAGCGGACGCCCGTTGACAATGATATTACCGGCGCCGCGGGTGACGAAAACGCGCGCGGTGGAGCTTTTGCGGCGTCCTGTGGTGCAGATGGTCTGCGTCATCTCGATCTATCCTGCTTTTTAGATTTCCAGGGTCTTCGGCTGCTGGGCGGCATGCTCGTGCGTGCCGTTGGCATACACGCGCAGCTTGCGGAACATATCCCGCCCCAGCGGATTCTTCGGCAGCATGCCCTTGACGGCCAGTTCGATGATGCGCTCGGGCTGCCGCTCCAGCATCTCCTCGAAGCGCGTGGCGCGCATGTTACCGATATAGCCGGTGTGCTGATAATAGGTCTTGTCCAGAACCTTGTTGCCGCTGACGCGGACCTGGGCGGCGTTGACCACGACGATGTAGTCGCCCGTATCCACGTTCGGGGTGTATTCGGCCTTGTGCTTGCCGCGCAGGCGCTTGGCGATCTCGCTGGCGAGACGGCCGAGGGTCTTGCCGGCCGCATCCACCACGTACCAGTCACGCTTGACGGTTTCCGGTTTGGCGCTGAAGGATTTCATCGTACTGAAACCTCGAAAAAACACGGGTTGCGAGGGGTTGCCCCCATCCAAAGAGCGAGGATTCTACAGAATCGGCGGCCGCTAGGCAAGAAGGACAGCCTCCCGGGCGGGCTCAGATCTGCAAGCGCTCGACGACCCGGCCGCCGATTAGGTGTTCGGCGACGATCTCGTCCACGTCGCGCTCATCGCGATAGCTGTACCACACGCCCTCGGGATAAACGACGATCACCGGCCCCTGCCCGCAGCGGCCCAGACAGCCGGCCATATTGACCCGGACGCCATCCCGCCCCGCCAGCCCCAGCTCCTTGACCCGGGCCTTGGCGTAATCGCGCAGGCGGCGGGCACCATGATCCTCGCAGCAGGCACGGCCGTCCTCGCGCTGATTGGTGCAGAAAAAAATGTGGCGGCGGTAAAACACCCGACGAAGATACAAGAGAAAAGGCGCCGGATACAAGAGAACGGGCGGCATCCTGTATCCTGATGACTTGTACGCGATCCCGCGCGCAGCTACGCTGTGCCCCTGGAAACGGTCCCGCTCCTTGAATCTTCGCCAATCGATAAAATCCGAAGCCGATCTCTGCGTCAAATGCGGCCTGTGCCTGCCGCACTGCCCGACCTACGGCATCAGCCGCGACGAGGGCGAATCCCCGCGCGGACGGATCGCACTGATGCAGGCGCTGGCCGATGACGCACTGCCCCCCGGCGGCCGCCTGGATTTCCACCTCGACCGCTGTCTCGGCTGCCGCGCCTGCGAACGGGCCTGCCCGTCGCGGGTGGAATACGGACGCCTGTTGGAAGCGGGCCGGGCGCTGGCCGCCGAACGGCGCGGGGCCCGCCGCCCCCCGCTGACGCTCCGATTCCTCGCCGCCGGCGGACTTGCCCGCGCCGCCACCGTATTGCGCCTGTATCAGCGCAGCGGTCTGCAAAAGCTGATGCAAGGCTCACGCCTGCTGTCGCTGCTCGGGCTGGAGCGGATGGACCGTCTGCTGCCGCCGCTGCCGCCGCGCACACGCCTGCGCGCCCACTATCGCCACATTGCCGCCGACAAGCGTGGCGACGTCGCGCTGTTCACCGGCTGCATGGGCAACGTGCTGGAACAGGATGCATTGCAGGCCGCCATCAGGCTGTTGACGATCGGCGGTTACGACGTGCACGTGCCGCGCGCCCAGGCCTGCTGCGGCGCCTTGCACCGCCACGCCGGCGATCTCGCCGGCGCGGAAGCGCTGGCGCGACGCAACCTGGAAACATTCAATGCGCTGCCGGGAGCGACGCCGGTCTACACCGCGAGCGGTTGCGGCGCGGCGCTGTCGGAATACGCGCGCTGGCCAGGCGTCGGCAATGCGCCGCTGGCGGCATTCTCCACTGCGCCGAGCGATCTGTGCAGCCTGCTAGAAGGCGTCGACTGGCCGGATACAGTGTCCTTCCAGCCGCCGCCGACACGGGTCGCCGTGCACGACCCCTGCTCGCTGCGCAACGTGCTGCGTACGCACGAAGCGCCTTACCGTTTGCTGCGCCGCTGCATGCCAGGCCTCGACCTGGTCGCGCTCGACGGCAATGCGCGTTGCTGCGGCGGCGCCGGCGCCTATCTGCTGAACCAGCCCGACATGGCCGACAGGCTGCGCACCGACAAAATCGAAGCGCTGCGGCGCTCGGGCGCGGGCATCGTCCTCAGCTCCAACACGGGGTGCGCCATGCAACTGGGCGCCGCGGCGCGCGCGGCGGGACTCGACATCACGGTCATGCATCCGGTCACGCTGCTCGCGCGCCAACTGCATACGGACCGAAGGGACTGACTGGGCCGACAAGACTGAAAGGGATCGGTGCGCAACGCGCACGGAGGGAAGCGGCTAGACCCGATAAGCGGTATGAGTCATCACCTTGGACACCAGCCGCATCAAGCCGCGCAGCGGCGCGGGCAGCGGCGCGGCGCCCGCCTCCAGCGCCACCGTGCCGTGATGCATTTCATCTTCCTTCATCTGCTGCAAGATCGCGCGACTGCGGCCATCCGCGGCGGGCAGGCGGGACAGATGGCCGCCCAGGTGCTCGACCACCTGGCGCTCGGTTTCGACGATGAAGCCCAGACTCCACTTATCGCCAGTCCAGCCGGCCAGCGCGCCGATGGCGAAAGAACCGGCGTACCAGACGGGATTGAGGACGCTGGTGCGGCCACCGAGTTCATCGATGCGCTGCGCGCACCAGCGCAGGTGATCATTCTCCTCCAGCGCCGCCTGCTCCATCTTATCGCGCACACCGGGCAACCGGGCCGTCAACGCCTGCCCCTGATAAAGCGCCTGCGCGGAAACCTCGCCCGCGTGATTGACGCGCATCAGCCGCGCCACCTCGCGGCTCTCCTCCGCGCCCAGCTCGGCGTGCGGATGCGCGGCGGCGGGATAGTCGCGACCGGACACCGGCGGCCGGCCGAAGACGGTGCGCACGCCGCGGTCGAGGCCGACCAGAATGCGGTCGGCCAGACTGTAGCGGCGCAGCTCCGCATCGCTCATGGCCGGATCACACCTTCCTCAGGTTGCGACCGTAGAAGATCTCGCTCATCTCGCGCTGCAGCTGACGCTTGATCTGTCGCTGCTCGGTCTCATCGAGATCCTTCTTGCCGGTGCCGAACAGATAATTATCGAGATCGAATTCCTTCAGGATCATCTTGCTGTGAAAGATGTTCTCCTGATAGACGTTGACGTCGATGATCTGATAGCGGTCACGCGTATCCTTCGACAGATAGTTCTGGATCGAATTGATCTTGTGATCGATGTAATGCTTCTTGCCCTTGACGTCACGGGTAAAACCGCGCACGCGATAATCCATCGTGACGATATCCGATTCGAAACTGTGAATCAGATAGTTCAGCGCGCGCAGCGGCGAAACCCGGCCGCAGGTCGCCACGTCGATATCGACGCGGAACGTGCTGATGCCGTTGTCCGGGTGACTCTCGGGATAGGTATGCACCGAGAGATGGCTCTTGTCGAGATGCGCCAGGACAACATCGGGCAGCGGTCCCGGCACTTCCGCATCCGCACCCTCGATGGCACCTGCAACCGGCTCCTCGGCGATCAACATGGTCACACTCGCGCCCTGCGGATCGTAATCCTGGTGCGCGATGTTGAGTATGGTGGCGCCGATGATCTCGGAAACGTTGGTGAGAATCTGCGTCAGGCGCTCGGCATTGTAGGCCTCATCGATGTATTCGATGTACTCGCGTCTGTGCCGCGCGGTCTTCGCGTAGCAGATATCGTAGATGTTAAAGCTGAGGCTCTTGGTGAGATTGTTGAAGCCGTGCAATCTCAATTTTCTTCGTTTCGACATCGTACATAAAGCCTCTCGGCAGCGTGACAAAGGCGCATATCCTAGCATACCTGCCAACCGCGCATCACCACCCGGAACGGGGCGGCGGACGGTCAGCGGGACAACTGCCCGGCCAGCGGCGGGTGATGGATCATCTGCACGGTATTGCCGTCCGGATCACGGCAGTAGAAGCTGCGGGCGCCGTCGCGGTGGGTACGCGGCGGGGCGCCCACCGCGACGCCGTGGGCGCTCAGGAAACGGTACCAGTCATCGACCGCCCGGGCGTCGTCCAGCACAAAGCCGATGTGATCAAGCCGTTGAAAATCCGACGGTTGAAAACCGTCGGCGGCGCGATGCAGCGCCAGATTGTCCACGCCCGAACTGAGATAGACATTATCCGGATCCGGGCGCCACTCCACCGCCATGCCCAGCAGCTCGACGTAGAAGTGCTCGGTCCGCTCGAACTCCGTGACGGTGAGCGCGACATGGCGCATGCCGGCGGTGGGAGCCGGCCGGCCCGCAGCGGTGCCGTCAGCCGCGTCAGGCGCTGTCATCGGCGGCAGGCACGATCTCGTAGTCGTGGGTGATCTCGACCCCCGCCCGGCCCAGCATGATCGAGGCCGAGCAGTACTTTTCCGCGGAGAGCGCGATCGCACGCTGCACCGCGCTGTCGCTCACGCCATTGCCGCGCACGATGAAATGAATATGGATGCGGATGAATACGCGCGGCGGCTCCGGCGCCCGCTCGGCCTCTATTTCCGCCACGCAGTCTTCCACCGGCTGGCGCGATTTCTTCAGAATCTGCACCACATCGTAAGCGGTGCAGCCGCCGGCACCGATCAGCATCAGCTCCATCGGCCGCACGCCCATGTTCCGTCCGCCGCCGTCGGCAGGGCCGTCGATCACCACGGGATGTCCGCTATCGGACTCGCCGATGAACTGCACCCCTTCGATCCACTTCACACGCGCCTTCATTAAACTTCTTCCCCGCTATACCGATAACCATTGCGAATCAACGCCTGCGGCGGCCTGCGCCGCCTCATCCGGGCGTACGCGAGGAATTATCATGACGCAATTACGGCGAAAAATCATCACTCCCACCGTCGAAAGATTCCTGGCGCACTGCCACCGCCGACGCTATCCCACCAAGAGCGTCATCATCTACCGAGGTGATGCGCCGACCTCTCTTTACTACATCGTAGAGGGTTCGGTGGCGGTGCTGCACGAGGACGACGACGGTCGGGAAATCGTTCTGGCCTACCTCAACGCCGGTGACTTCTTCGGCGAGATGGGCCTGTTCGATCGCAACAACTCCGGGCGCAGCGCCTGGGTGCGCTCGCGCACGCAATGCGAGCTGGCGGAAATCAATTATGACAAGTTCCGTCAGATGGCCGCGCAGTACCCCGACATCCTGTTCGAACTCGCCACGCAGATGGCGCTGCGGCTGCGCCGCACCAGCAGCATGGTGGGACGTCTGGCTTTCATGGACGTCGCCGGGCGCGTCGCACGCACGCTGCTCGAACTGTGCCAGCAACCGGATGCCATGACTCATCCCGACGGCATGCAGATCCGCATCACCCGCCAGGAGCTCGGCCGCATCGTCGGCTGCTCGCGCGAAATGGTCGGCCGCGTGCTGAAGAATCTCGAAGCCCAGAACCTGATTTCCGTCAAAGGAAAAACCATCGTCGTCTTCGGCACGCGCTAGCCGACCCGAACCATGCAAAGGAATGCCCGGATGCATCACCGCAAGTCATCCCTCATCATCGCTGCCGGACTGCTGCTGGCGAGCACCGCCGGCGCCAGCCCCAACGGCACCGTGCTCGAACCCCGCGCGCTCGGCATGGGTGGCACCGGCGTCGCCATCGCCAACGGCAGCGGTGCGCCATTGCTGAACCCGGCGCTGCTCGCCCTGCCCTCGTCCCGCGATCGCTTCAGCATCAGCCTGCCCATCGGCGGCAGAGCGCAGGATCCCGACGATCTGATCGACGCCATCGACGATTTCAACGCGCAGCAGCCGATATCGGCGTTCCGCGAAGCGGTGCGGGTTTATACCGAAGTACAGAGTGCAAGCACAGCCGCGGAGGTCGCCACGCAGGGTGAAGCCCTGATGCAGCACTTCAGTGCGCTGTCGAACAAGGATCTGCAGGGAGAGGGTCTGGCGGCGCTGATCATCAGCAAGCCGGGACAGCGGCTGGGCGTCTCCGCCTTCGCCCGCGCCTACCTCAGTGGCGGCGCGGGCGCCCGCATCAGCGATGCCGATCTGTCGCTCACCCAGGATGCCATCGACGAGGCGCTGTCCTCACAGACCATCGTCGATCCGACGGGCGATTTCACCTCGGAGGTGAACATCCGCGCCGCCGGCATCGCCGAAGCCGGGCTGTCGTTCGCCACGCGGCTGGAGGCGCTCGCCGGCATCGCTGTCGGCGTCAGCCCGAAGTACGTTCAGGTCCGCACCTATGACTATGGCTTCGTCGGCAGCGATCTGGACGACGTCGAGATCGAATGGGGTGAGGGACAGCGTACCGACAGCAATTTCAACGTCGATGTCGGTATCGCCAAGGAATGGGGCAACGGTTGGGTAACGGCGCTCGCCGCCCATAATCTGATCACGCAGGAATACCGCACCGTGCGCAACAACGTGGTGAAGATCAAGCCGCAGGCACGCCTCGGCATCGCCCGGCGCGGAGAAACGCTGACGCTGGCGCTCGATCTCGATCTCAACGAGAACGAACCCGTCGGCATCGGCAGCGCCAGCCGCTACGCCAGCGCCGGCATCGAACTGAACCTGCTGCACGCGCTGCAGCTGCGCGCCGGCTATCGCCACAATCTCAGTGATGTGCCGTCCAACCGGGAAACCGGCATGGCGTCGGTCGGTCTCGGCCTGTCGCTGTTCGGCGTACGCATGGATGCGGCCGTCGCCGGCAACAGCGATGAAGTGAACGCCGCGCTGCAACTCGGCTTCGGTTTCTGAAGTAGCTCAGTCCGCGAACAGGCCGGCCAGCGCCGCGCCCGGATCCCCGGCGCGCATGAACGCCTCGCCGACCAGAAAGACATGAACACCGGCATCGCGCATGCGCGCCACGTCCGCCCGCGTGTGAATGCCGCTCTCGGTCACCAGCAGGCGGTCATCCGGAATCCGGTCGACGAGATCGAGCGTGGTTTCGAGCCGGGTATCGAAGGTGCGCAGATCGCGGTTATTGATGCCGATCAGCGGCGCGCCCAGCGTCAGCGCGCGCTCCAGCTCATCGGCATCATGCACCTCCACCAGCACGCTCATGCCGAGATGCGCGGCCAGGCCCGCATACTCGACCAGTTGCGCATCGCCGAGCGCCGCCACGATCAGCAGAATGCAATCGGCACCGAGCAGGCGTGACTCGTAGACCTGATAGGCGTCGACCATGAAATCCTTGCGCAGCACGGGCAGGGCGCAGGCCGCACGGGCAAGGCGCAGGTGTTCATCATCGCCCTGGAAGTAGTCGCGATCGGTCAGCACGGAAAGACAGGCGGCGCCGTGCCGCTCATAAGACGCGGCAATGTCATCGGGACGGAAATCGGTGCGCAGCAGACCGCGGCTGGGTGAAGCGCGCTTGATCTCGGCGATCACCGCCGCCTCGCCGGCGGCAAGCCGCGACGAGAGTGCGCCGAAGAAGTCCCGCGGCGGCGGCATGCCCGTCAGGCGCGCGCTCAGCTCCCGCAAGGGCAAAGCACCGCTGCGCTCGGTCACCTCTTCCGCTTTGCGGCGCAGAATGCGCCTGAGAATATCCGCAGAATCGCTCATATCGTCGTCGACACCGGTCAGAAGGATTGCGTCAAACGGACCAGATCGTCCAGACGCGTCCGGCCTTCGCCGCTGGCGATCGCATCGCGCGCGCGCACGATGCCTTCGCCCAGCGTCGCGCTCAGCCCGGCGGCATAGATGGCGGCGCCGGCATTGAGCGCAACGACGTCGCTCGCCGGACCGGGAACACCATCGAGCACCTGCAGCACGCGCTGCAGGCTCTCGCCCGGATCGCTCACTACCAGCGCCTCGATCGGCGCGGTGTCAAAGCCGAAGTCCTCCGGGCCCACTTCGTAGACCGTCAGTTCGCCAGCGCGCATTTCGGCAATGCGTGTCGCCCCACTGATGCTGATCTCATCCATGCCTTCGGCGGAATGCACGACCAGCACATGCCGGCTGCCGAGCCGGTCCATCACGCGCGCCACCGGTTGCAGCCAGCGCTCGGCGAACACGCCGATGACCTGGTTGGGCACATCGGCGGGATTGGTCAGCGGGCCAAGCAGATTGAACAGCGTACGCACGCCCATCTCACGGCGCGGCCCGATGGCGTGCTTCATCGCGCCATGATGCGCCGGCGCGAACATGAAACCGACGCCGACCTGATCGACACATGCCGCCACCTGCGCCGGCGTGAGATCGAGCCTGACGCCGGCCGCTTCGAGCAGATCGGCGCTGCCGCTGCGGCTGGAAACCGAGCGGTTGCCGTGTTTGGCCACGCGCCCGCCGGCGGCAGCGACGACGAACGCGCTGGCGGTGGAAATATTGAACGTGCGCGCACCGTCGCCGCCAGTGCCGCAGGTATCGACCAGATACTGCTTGTCGAGTTCGACGCGTACCGCCAGCTCGCGCATCAGGCGCGCCGCCGCGGTGATCTCATCGACAGTCTCACCCTTCATGCGCAGACCGATCAGGAAACCGCCGATCTGCGCCGGCGTCGCTTGCCCGGTCATCACCAGGCGCATTACCGCGCCCATTTCGGTTTCGCTGAGATTACGGCCTTCGGTCAGCGCGCGGATGGCGGCCGTCATGTCCATGGCGATATCCGTACTCATGCCCGCGTCCCCGCATCCGAGGTCAGGAAATTGCGCAGCAGCTGATGTCCGCACTGGGTCAGAATCGATTCGGGATGAAACTGCACGCCCTCGATCGCCAGCGTCCTGTGACGCACACCCATGATCTCATCCACCGCGCCGGCTTCATCGACGGTCCAGGCGGTCAATTCGAGGCATGCGGGCAACGTCGCCGGCTCGATGACCAGCGAATGGTAACGCGTCGCCTCGAAGGGGATGGGCAGATCGCGGAACACGCCGGCGCCGCGATGATGGATCATCGAAGTCTTGCCGTGCATGAGCACGCGCGCATGACCGATGCGCGCGCCGAACACCTGACCGATGGACTGATGCCCCAGGCAGACGCCGAGGATCGGCACCCGTCCGCCCAGGCGGCGAATGAGCTCCATGGAAACGCCGGCATCATCGGGCGTGCCCGGCCCCGGTGAGATCACCAGGTGAGACGGCGCCATGCGCTCGACGGTCTCGACGTCGGTGCGATCGTTGCGCAGCACTTCCACCTCCACGCCCAGCTCGCCGAAATACTGGACGAGGTTGTAGGTGAAGGAGTCGTAATTGTCGATCATCAAAAGCATGGCTGAAAAGTAAGAACTCGACGGTGAAATGTCAAAAAAAGGTTGAAAGAGCGCAGACCGGCCGACACCCCCGGCGCAAGCGCGCCGGCGCGCCCGCTCACAGACCGTCGCTGACCAGGGATACCGCCCTGAAAATCGCCCGCCCCTTGTTCATGGTTTCATCCCATTCCGACGCCGGCACCGAATCGGCGACGATACCGGCGCCGACCTGGATGCGCAGGCGGCCGTCCTTGATCACGGCGGTGCGGATGGCGATCGCGGTATCCATATTGCCATTCCAGCCGATGTAGCCCACTGCGCCGGCGTAAATGCCGCGCCGCGCCGGTTCGAGTTCGTCGATGATCTCCATCGCCCGCACCTTGGGCGCGCCGGAAACGGTGCCCGCCGGGAAGGTCGCGCGCAGGACGTCGATCGCGCCGAAGCCGGTGCGCAGCCGGCCGGTGACATTGGACACGATGTGCATGACGTGCGAATAACGCTCGATCGCCATGCGCTCGGTGAGCTGCACGGAGCCGGTCTGCGCGACGCGGCCGACGTCGTTGCGGCCGAGGTCGATCAGCATCAGATGCTCGGCGCGCTCCTTGGGATCGGCGAGCAGTTCCTGCTCCAGTTGCCGGTCCTGCGCGTCATCGCCGCCGCGCGGGCGGGTACCGGCGATCGGGCGCACGGTGACCAGATTGTCCTCCAGCCGCACCAGGATCTCGGGCGAGGAACCGACGATATGGAAATCGCCGAGATCGAGATAGTACATATAAGGCGAGGGATTCAGGCCGCGCAGGCCGCGATAGAGATCGAGCGGCGCGGCCTGGTAGGGAATGCTGAGGCGTTGCGACAGCACCACCTGCATGACGTCGCCGTCGACGATGTATTCCTTGATGCGATCGACCGCCGCCTCGAAGCGCTCGCGGCTGAATTCGGAGACGAAATCCTGCTCGCCGACGCGCGGCGGCCGGTCCGTGCCGGCGACACCGCGGCGGCGCGGCACCGCCTGATCAAGGCGCGCCTCCAGCGCATCGAGCGCCTGCTGTGCGCGGGCGCAGGCATCCCCGGCGCCCCCGGCATCGGCATCGACGTAAAGTACGATGTACAGTTTGCCGGCGAGATTATCGAACACCAGCACTCGCTCGCTCAGCATGAGCAGAATGTCCGGCGTATCGGCGGCGGGGGCATCCGCTTCGGCGAGCCGCGGCTCGATATAGCGCACGGTATCGTAGCCGAAATAACCGACCAGGCCGCCGCTGAAACGCGGCAAGCCGTGCACGGGAGCGGCGCGGAAGCGCGCGCGGAACGCTTCGATCCAGGACAGCGGGTCCGCGGTTTCCTCTCGCTCGACTTCCTGCCCGTCCACCAGCAGCGAAACCACGCCGCCGCTGACCTTGATCACCTGGCGGCAGGGCAGGCCGATGATCGAATAGCGCCCCCACTTCTCGCCGCCCTGCACGGATTCGAACAGGTAGCTGTAGGGGCCTTCGGCCAGTTTGAGGTAGGTGCTGAGCGGCGTGTCGAGATCGGCGAGGACCTCGCGCATGACAGGAATGTGGGTATAGCCGGCCTGGCTGAGCGCGGCGAACGCCTCAGGCGTCATTGCCGAGCTGCCGCGCGCGCGGCGACGCAGATGCGGTTGCCGCGAGCAGATCCTGCAGAGCCTCCAGCGTATCGATCACGACATCCGGATTCGCATCGCGGATGTCGTGGCCGTGATTGTAGCCGTAAGGAACGCAGACCACGGCAAACCCCGCCGCGCGTGCGGCGCGGACGTCGTTGATGGAATCACCGATCATCAGCGCATCTTCCGGCGCGACGCCGAAAAAACGCGCCGCATGCAGCAGCGGCTCGGGGTCCGGTTTCTGCCGCGTCAGCGTATCGCCGCTGATGACGATGTCGAAATCATCGAACATGCCGAGGGCCTGCAACAGCGGTTCGGTATAACGCGCCGGCTTGTTGGTCACGCAGCCAACGCGGTAACCCGCCTGCTTGAGGAAGGCAAGCCCGGCAAGCACGCCGGGATAGGGACGGCTGAGCTCGCAGACATTGCTTTCATAAGCCTGCAGAAAGATCGGATAGGCGCGCCGGAACAGCGCTTCGTCGGGTTCGCCGTCGAGACGATCGATCAGAGCGCGGCGCACCAGACGCTCGGCGCCGTTGCCGATCCATTGCCGTACGCTGGGTTCGCCCCGCTCGGGCATGTCCAGCTCGCGCATCATGACATCGACGGCATGGGCGAGATCGGGCACGGTGTCGACCAGCGTGCCATCGAGGTCGATGAGGATCAGTTCAGGGCGCGTCAGCGCCGTGGATGCGGCTTGGTTCATGGGAAGGAATCCGTTGCGAAGAAGGCCGGATCAGCGCTTGGCGCGCGCCAGTTCGGCGCGCATGGCGTCGATGGTGGCCTTGTAGTCGGGCGTGTTGAAAATGGCGGAACCGGCGACGAAAGTATCGGCACCCGCTTCGGCAATCGCGCGGATGTTGTCGACCTTCACCCCGCCGTCTATTTCCAGGCGGATGTTGCGCCCGCTGTCGTCGATGATGCGACGCGCCTCGCGCAGCTTGTCGAGTGCGGCGGGAATGAAACTCTGCCCGCCGAAACCGGGGTTCACCGACATCAGCAACACCATGTCGACCTTGTCGAGCACGTATTTCAGATAGTCGAGCGGCGTTGCCGGGTTGAACACCAGGCCGGACTTGCAGCCGTGATCGCGGATGAGCTGCAGGCTGCGATCGACGTGCTCGGAACCCTCGGGGTGGAAAGTGATGTAATTGGCGCCGGCCTTGGCGAAATCGGGAATGATGCGATCGACCGGCTTGACCATCAGGTGTACGTCGATCTCGGCCTTGATGCCGTGCTTGCGCAGCGCCTCGCACACCAGCGGACCGATGGTCAGGTTCGGCACATAGTGGTTATCCATCACATCGAAATGGATGATATCGGCACCCGCATCGAGCACGCGGGTGACTTCCTCGCCCAGGCGGGCGAAATCCGCCGACAGTATCGAAGGGGCGATGAAATACTCGTTCATAGAAAACACCTCGATCAAAACACGGGAATGACCGACCAGGAGACAAATTTACCCGATCGGGCCTGAATTTTCACCGCCTGAATTCATTGCCTGATTCATTGGGGGGACACAGAAACGAGGAGGCGCCCTCCCCCGCACACGGGGAAAAGGCGCCTCGCTTTCGGATTCAGCAGGACGATCAGGCGGATGCGCGCACCAGCCCGTACTTGACTAGGGTCCGGCGCACCGCATAGGCGGCGATGCCGAACACCACTAGGGTGACGACGATATCGAACATCGAGGTCATCGGCACATGGTAGTAGGCCGGGTCGACCGTACCGGAGATCCAGGTGTAACGCTCCAGCCACGTGCCGATGAGGATGAAGAAGGCCACCGTGGTGATGGTCACCGGATTGTGCCGGTTCTTGGTGAACACCAGCGTCAACAGCGGTATGACGAACTTGAACGCCAGGAATGTCCACCAGATCGGGCCGAGGCCTTCACGCATCATATGGTCGTAACGCGCCATTTCCTCCGGCAGGCGTCCGTACCACATGATCAGGTACTGCGTGAAGTACAGATACGTCCACAGGATGGTCATGGCGAGCATGAACTGCGCCATGTAATTGAAGATCTTGGTCTCGAACGGCTGCGTCAGACGGCCCGAGCGATAGATGAAGAACAGGAAAATGGTGAAGAACGCCAGGAACATATGGAAATTGCTCTGGAAATGATATGCCCCGTAGCTGGCGCTGTGCCAGTTCGGCCACATGGTCATTTCGAAGTCCCAGGCCACCATCGAACCGTAAAAGAAGTACATGAACGGAATCAGCAGGGCGATATTGCGGAAACGCCGCTGCGCGCGATAGCTGGAATCGACCTCGCTCAGATACTGATAGCGGATGAACAGACCGCACAGGGCGACGACGAAGAGGAAGCCGACGATCTGGCGCGTCACCAGGAAGGTGTAGTTGTGCCAGCCCGGCAGGTGATGCTCGGGGTCATGGTCGTTCAGCTGACCGTACCACTGGAACGTGCTGTCGCCGTTGGCGAGCAGAATGATCAGCAGAATGCCGGCGATCGGGAACAGCGCGGCAAAGGAACATGCCAGCTTGCGCACCTGGAAACGCCACTGACCATTGCACAGATGCAGCACCGCCGACAACACGATCCCACCCAGGGCGATATAGAGCAGCATCAGGAAATTCGTCGTCAATACAGACCAGCTGCCAAAATTCTCCATCGCTCTTCTAGCCTCTCGTAAACGGTTATCGACTGGTCACTGCGCCCTGGCGGCGGTTCTGACCGCGGACTCGGCATCCTGTACCAGTCCGTTACGCATATAGTTGACGATATGCCAGCGCTCATCGCTGGCCAGGTCGTTGCTGCCGCGCTGGTCGGCACGATTCTGCGGCGCCCCGTAGGCCGGCATCAGGAAACTGCCGAAGGTAATGGTGCCGTACAGCCAGCCTTCGGTCAGCGTCTTCTGGATACGATCGTCGAGCAGCGGCGGCGCGCCGATCTTGCCGGAGACGGGAGAATCCCCCGCGCCGGTGAGACCGTGACAGGCGGCGCAGTAGATCTTGAACAGCGTACGGCCCTGATCGATCGAAGCGGCACTGGCCGGAATCGGGTTGCTCAGCGTATCGGCCTCTTCACGGCTCGCGACGACGGTCGGCAGACCGTCGAGGGGCACGGACCGCTTCGGAAACGGATACATCTCCAGCCGGTCCGCCGACACCGGTGCCTGCGGTTCGATGGCGGGCTGATCGACCATATCGGTCGACCAGGGCCAGGCCCACGCCATAGCCGGGAAGAAAACCGCCAGTACTGCGAACCTGTACTTCATGACTTGCCCTCTTCCCGGATTTCGAGCGCCTGATGCTCGTTGAACAGGCGCTTGATCGGTTCGATGTATTTCTCTTCCAGCTCGAGCTCGATGCCGACCTGATCGACGGTGACCTTCTCACTGTAGGGTTGCTTGCGTGGACGCAGCAGACGCGCCGTGATCAGCAGTCCTGCCAGCGTGAACAGCACGCTGAACATGATCATGATCTCGTAAGTCAGCACGAAGTTCGACGGCAGCGCGACCACCGGCTTGCCGCCCTGCGGCTGCACCAGGAAGCTTGCCTGCGACGAAGCCAGGAACAGGAAGCCGAAAACCGTGCCGAAGATGGCGCCGCACAGGGTGAACTTGCGGATGTGGCTGGGACGGTCGCCCAGCAGTTCCACCAGTTCCGGATGTTCGATCGGCGAGATCACCGTGACGTCGTCGACCGATACCCCCGGCACCTTGAAGCTGCGGATCTCCGAGATCACCGTCATGGCCTCGGAAAAATTGCTGTACAGGGCCAATATGCGCTTTTTCTTCATGACTCAGGCTCCCTCATATCCCGGTGGTGCATCCGGACGTCTGGCGGCAGTGCTGGCCGAGCGGCTATGCATGACCGATGCGAGATCCTTCTGCGCCAGATGTCGGCGATGCGCGATCATTTCCTTCACTTCGTACATGGAGACCGAGGGAATGACCTTGACGAAAACCAGGAACAGCAGACCGAACCAGCCGAAGCTGCCGAGCACGATCGCGAGCGAAGTCCAGGTCGGCCAGAACACATCGAAGGCAAACGGATGATAGCCCTGGGCCAGGGTCGGCGACACGATCATCCAGCGCTCGAGCCACATGCCGTAGTTGAGCAGGATCGACACGATGAACATGATCGGAATGCTGCGGCGGAAGCGCTCGACCGCCAGCATGAACGGCAGCACCGAACCGCAGAACAGCATCTGCCAGAACCAGACCGCGTACGGGCCGGTGAACTTGTCGATCAGCAGTTCCTTGTCGACCGCGTTATGGCCGTACCACACCGAGGCGAACTCGATGTAGGTCAGGTAGCTCCACACCATGGCGATGGCGAAGGTGAGCTTGCACGTCTTCTCGAGAATCGGAATCGTCATGTACGCTTCGAAGCGGAAGTAGTAGCGCAGCAGCACGAACAGCGTGATGATGCCGGCGCAGCCCGAATAGAGGGCGCCCGCGACGAAGTAGGGCGGGAAGCTGGTGATGTGCCAGCCGGGCATGATCGACATGGCGAAGTCGGAGGCCACGATCGAGTGCACCGACACCGCCAGCGGAATCAGGAAGCACGCCATCACCAGATAGGCGACGCGGAAATTGCGCCACTGGCGGTCGTCGCCGCGCCAGCCGAGGGCGAGCACGGAATAGAGCTTCCTGCGCCAGCCGCGCGCCGTGTCGCGCACGATGGCGAGATCGGGAATCGAGCCCATGAACAGGAACAGCGAGGACGCCGTCAGATAGGTGGTGATGGCGAAGGCATCCCACAGCAGCGGCGAACGGAAATTGGGCCAGATGCCGCGATCGCTGAAATACGGCAGCACCCAGTACATGTTCCACAACCGACCGAGATGGATGACGGGAAAGAGCATCGCCGTCATCAGGGTGAACGTGGTCATCGCCTCGGCGAAACGGTAGATCGGCTTGCGCCAGTCCGCATGGATGATATGCAGGATGGCGGACAGCAGCGTTCCGGAATGGCTCATGCCGATCCAGAAGATGAAGGTTGCGATGTAGAGGTTCCACATGTGCGGCCAGTTCTTGGCCACACCCATACCGGTCCGGTACTGGTGGATCTCGGCCGCCAGTCCTATGCCGAGCAGCCCGAGGCAGATGACGACGGAAACCCAGTACCCCATGCGCGGGTTTTCCATCGAACGAAGAACGTCTTCGTTGATTTTAGCCCAGCGGATATCTTCGTTGATATCCTTCTCCTGCTCCGGGGTCATAACGGCAGTGGTATTGGTATTGGTCATGGCAAGCTCGATTTTCCGCTGCTTGTATATGTTTTATCGGGTTCAGACTTCGCGAACCCGCTCCAGGAACAGCACGCAGGGATCGGTATTCAGGCCTTCGAATACGCGGTAGCCGCGCAGCTCCGGATTCTGCTTGCGCTGGCGCGTCTTGCCGAGCTCGACCTGATGCGTCTTCCACAGCCGCGCCGCCTCGGTGTCACCGACACCGCCGCCCGGCGTATGGAGCGTGAGCAGATCGCCGAACACCACGGCGCCGGTCGCGCAGGTCTGCGCGCAGGCAACGTTGACCTCACCGTCGCGCACCTTGCGGTTTTCCATCGCCGCGCGATCCTTGACCACGCGGATGCGCTGCACGCAGAAGGTGCACTTTTCCATCACACCCTTGTCACGCACGCTGAGGTCCGGATTGAGCTGCATATGCAGCGGCGCCGGCCAGGAGCTCTCGTAGTAGGAGAAGAAATTGAAATAACGCAGGCGATAGGGGCAGTTGTTGGAGCAGTAGCGCGAGCCGATACAGCGGTTGTAGACCTGGGCATTGAGGCCGTCGGGCGTATGATAGGTCGCCGCCACCGGACACACCGGCTCGCAGGTCGCCGCATTGCATTGCTGGCAGCACATCGGCAGGAAGCTGGCGCCGTAGTGCGGGTAATCGGCGACCTTCTCATCGCCGAGATCCGGCTCGTCCCAGTAGCGCTCGATGCGCAGCCAGCTCATGGCGTGGCCCTTGGAGGAACGCTCCTTGCCGACGACGGCCAGATTGTTCTCGGCGTAGCAGGAGGTCACGCAGGCGCCGCAGCCGGTGCACTTGTTGAGATCGATGACCATGCCCCACATGTGCTCATACTTGTGGTGGCCACCCTGCTCGTGCCCCTTGCGGTAGTCGGACCAGTTCTCGATGATGTTCTGTAAGGACATTACGCTCTCCTTCCTTCGGTGCGCTCGAACCGGTCGGCGGTGACGGTGACGACCAGCTTGCGCCCGACCTGTGTTTCGCTGCCGCCAATGATGACCAGCTGATCCTCACCGGCACGCTTCTTGGTGTCGCGCACGAAGGCGGCGGAAACGCGGGTGGCGTGATGGGCGAGCTCGCCGGTCTTGGCGTCGCGCACATCGGCGAGAATGCTGAAGGGATTGACCCCGCGGTCCTTGGCGTAGCGTCCGTAGGCCTTGTGCCCCTGACCCACCGGCACGGCGATCGCATCGGGATGCATGCCCTTGTAGACGTAGACGCGCACGTCGATACTGCCCTGCTCGGAGCTGATCTTGAGCAGATCGCCGGTCTGCACACCGAGGCGGGAGGCCGTAACGGGGTGCATCTCGGCCCAGGAATCCCACACCACCTTGCTGATGGCGTCGGGCAGCTCCTGCAGCCAGGGGATATTGGCGTGGCGGCCGTCCCACAGACTGGCATTGGCCGAAGGCAGCAGGAAGTACGAACCCGAAGCGATCGTCGGCTCGGCGACCTGGAACGATACCGGACGCGCCGGCAGCGCGGTCGACGGCGCGTCGCCGAGATCCAGCACGCCCTTCTGGCGCACCGCCGCCCAGAACGCGGAATCGCTCTGCGCCGCGCCGCGGAAACGCGCCGGCAGCGCGACGAAGGCATGCGCCAGATAAGCGTAGTAGTCTTCGTAACCGGCGTAGTCCGCATCGCCGCGCAGCTTGAGCAGGCTCAGCACGAGATCGCCGAAACCGCGGGTTTCCGGGTAAAGCGGCTCCATCACCGGCTGTTGCACGGCGATGAACATACGCTCGGGCTGGGTGGCGGTCACGTGCGTGCCCCAGTCCTCGAGCGGCGAGTAGAGCGGCAGGATGAGATCGGCCTGCAGCGAGGTCTCGTCCTCGAAATGCGAGAAGGCGACCTTGAACGGCACCGCCGCCAGACGCTCCTGCACGCGCAACGCTTCGGGCGCGGTGAAAATCGGATTGGCGCCCTTGATGAAAACCACATCGAAACGCTTTTCTTCCAACCCCTGCACGAAATCCGTCAGAGCGCGGTTGCTGCCGGTACGCGCCCGCAGCTGCGGGAACGGCAGGCCCTCGCCGGAAACGATGGTACGGCCGACGTTGCCGAGGATGAGATTCAGCGTCATCGCGGCGGCAACGCTGTCATAGCCGCGCTCGTGGCCCTCGGCCGAGGCACCGGCGAGCACCAGGCTCGGCGCGCGCTCGTGGAGCAGCTCGGCGATGCGCTTGATGTGCTCTTCGGAAGTGCCGGTGATCGCCGCGGCCTTGGCGGCATCGTAACTGCGGATCTGCGCCTGCACGTCGGCGGGCAGGAAGGAAATATCACGGCCATGGCTGCCGGCAAGCACATTGGCGATGGCGAGCGCGAGCACGCCTTCGGCGCCCGGGCGCACCGGCACCCACAGATCGGCATTGGCGCCGGTCATGGTCATCTTCGGCTCGGCGACCAGCAGCACGCCGCGCGGCGAACTGCGGAAATCGCCGTAGCGGCGGGAATTCGATACCGATCCGCCCCAGGTGCCGAGGAAATCGGCGCCAAAGGACAGCACGACGCTGGCCTTGTCGATCGCCAGGCGCGGATTTTCCTCGCCCAGCATGTCGCGGCATACCGCGCGCCACACCGACAGATTGATCGCTTCGTAGACGTAGTGATTCTCGGAGCCGATCGCCTCCATCAAGGCATCGACCAGCACCGCCTGGTGGCCGCTGACGGTATCGGTCAGCCAGGCGAAACGGCTGCCGTCGAGACCGGAGTCGGGGCCGACCTTCTCGCGCAGCAGGGTAAGCGCCTCGTCCCAGCTAATGTCGGCATAACCGTTACCGCGGCGCACGCGGGGGCGCGTGATGCGGTCGGGATTGTAGTGCGACTGCAGGCCCGCCTGCCCCATGGCGCACAGGCCACCCTTGTTCAGGGGAGAATCCGGGTTTCCTTCCAGCTTGATTACACGGCCTTCGCGGACACGCGCCTGCACACCGCAGGCCGAAGGGCACTGCTGGCAGGTGGTGGCATACGACACGCCGATACCGGGGATGACGTATTCCTCCGGAGCGACATAGGAAACCACATGGTTGCGGCCTTCCCGCTGGGTTATGTAGCTGGGCCGGTCACAGGCGGCGACCGCGACGCCGGCGCCGGTCCATCCCATCACCTTGATGAATTCTCTGCGTTTCATTTTGAGACTCATATGGAAACCATCCCATTCCGGCTGCGCGTCATCGGTCCACTGCTGCGCGGCATCATTTATGACACTTCCAGCAGTCGAACGGACCTTCGTTGGCCTGGTGGCAACGCTGGCAGAAACCCATCGTCAAAGGCTTGACCTTCTCCGCCACGGTCATGTTCTTCACATCGCCGTGACAGAAGGCGCAGACTTCCTGTACACGCTCGACCGGGAGATCCTCATTGTCGAAAACGAAGCGCTTGAGGTGCTTCTCGTGGGTGAAGTGCACGTAGTCCGGCAGATCGTGAACCTTGTTCCACGGCGGCGGCTCGCGCTTTTCCCAATACTCGGTGAGCTGCTGAATGCGCGGCTTGTCGGTGGCGATGACCAGATGGCAACCCATGCATTTGCTCAGCGGCGGTATGCCCGCGACCTTGCTGCGACGCGCATAGCTGTGGCAATACATGCAGTTGATGCCATTGTCCTTGACATGGACATCGTGCGGGAATTCGATCGGCTGCTCGACGTGCTTGCCCGAATAGCTGCCCTTGGGAGGAACCGCATTGGGCACGCCGTTCTGGGCCTGGGCAGGCATGGCATAAAGCGCGAATGCCGCAATCATCATCAGCGCGAACAGCAGGGGGAACAAACGGGTACTGATGCCGCCTGCCGCCTCTGCGCGTGGACAGGACGAATGCCCTGAGAATAGTAGTCCCGTGACTGACATCTCTCCCCTCAACTTCTGCTATTAAATCTGTATGAGACCAGGCAACGCCGGCCATGCCCAAAGACCGTACCTGCGGAATAAATTTCTACATACCGAGCGATCACCAGCGCCCCTGCCATCACGAGGGTGACCTTGAGCAACTCAATGTATTTAGCAGTGTGAAATCGCCGGAAGAAACCCCGCGAGCGATGCCTCCTCGTGCCGCCGATTGGATGCCCCTTCTGCTGCAACGCCGATCTCACCGGATCGTTACGCGCTGCTCATCCATGCTCTAACGGCCTGTTTTTAACAACTTATCAAGTGAAGGGGAATCCTAGATCAATATGCTCGGATATGTCAACGCTGATATCCCGCGCCTGCGCGCATGACTTCATCATCAACTGCACGATATTAACTGCACGATTCGTACAGGCTTATGCATGCATCGCAGAAGCACAGGGAGCATCGTTCCCGTATCACCAGAGGCGCATCAATAACATTGTGCGCGCCGATGCGCATACCTCAAATGAGGTATGCGCGGCTCATACCGGGTTATCTATATCGATGAAACGGAAATCGACCGCGCAGTGCGTGCGCAGATGCGCACCCACGGCCTGCACGCCGTAACGCTCCGTCGCATGATGACCGGCGGCGAAATAATGAATGCCGGCTTCACGCGCGACATGCGTGGTGCGCTCGGAGATTTCGCCGCTGATATAGGCATCGACTCCCGCCGCGGCGGCCACGTCGATGTAATCCTGCGCCGCGCCGGTGCACCAGGCCACCGTGCGCAGAACATCGGGGCCGCCGGCAATGTGCAGCGGCACTCGTCCGAGCCGCGCCGCGATATGCTGCGCGAACAGCGCCGGCGCGCACGGCGCGGACAAGCGCCCATGCAGCACCAGGTCGGTGCGTGCACCGGCGGCGAGCACGCCGTCGGACTGTATATCCAGTACCCGCGCCAACTGCGCATTGTTGCCGAGCTCGGCATGCGCATCGAGCGGGAGATGATAGGCGAAGAGCGATATGCCGTGCTGGAGCAGCAGGCGCAGACGGCGCTGCTTGATGCCGCGCACACGCGCGTCCTCACCCTTCCAGAACCAGCCGTGATGGACCAGCAGCGCATCGGCGCCGGCGTCGACCGCGGCCTCGATCAGCGCCAGGCTCGCCGTCACGCCACCGACGATGCGCCTTATCTCGGGACGGCCCTCGACCTGCAGACCATTGGGCGCGTAGTCGGTGAAACGAGCCGGTTCCAGCAGCGTTTCGAGACAGGCTTCAAGTTCATTCAAGGTAACCATGGTGGTCCGCTTCCTTCCGCTCAGCGCACGATGCGCGCAATCACATGGCGCTGTGCTAGAGTATCCCGGGCATGAACATAAGAAAACTTTTCCCCTATTTCAGCCAAGGCATCGTCATCGGCCTGATCATCGGTCTGGCCGCGATCGCGCTCGGCACACTGCTGGTAGCGAACAAAAGACCGCAGGTCGAATTCCGGGAAAGCGAACGCCGGGAAGCTTCATCGTCGGCGCTGACCGGCCCTGTTTCCTATGCCGCCGCGGTGGAAATGGCCGCGCCCGCGGTCGTCAACATCCATACCACGAAAACCGTGGCACGCCGCGGCGCGCTGCCGTTCGAAGACCCCGCCTTCCAACGCTTCTTCGAGGAATTCCTGCCGCGAGAACGCCAGCAGACCAACCTCGGCTCCGGCGTCATCGTCAATGAGCGCGGCTATATTCTGACCAACAACCACGTCATCGACGGCGCCGATGAAATCCTCGTCGCCCTGCACGACGGCCGCACCGCCCGCGCCAATATCGTCGGCCGCGATCTGGAAAGCGATCTCGCCGTGCTCAAGATCCCCATGAACGGCCTGCCCACGATCGTACTCGGCGATTCGGAAAGCCTGCGGGTGGGAGACGTCGTGCTCGCCATCGGCAATCCCTTCGGCGTCGGCCAGACCGTGACCCAGGGCATCGTCAGCGCCACCGGCCGGCACCAGCTCGGCATTTCCACTTTCGAGAATTTCATTCAGACCGATGCCGCGATCAACCCCGGCAATTCGGGTGGAGCGCTGATCAATCCCTACGGCGAGATCGTCGGCGTGAATACCGCCATTTTTTCGCGCAGCGGCGGTTCGCAGGGCATCGGCTTCGCCATCCCCACCAGCATCGCCAAGATCGTCATGACGCAGATCATCGAGCACGGCGAAGCGATACGCGGCTGGCTCGGCATCGAGATCCAGACCCTGAGCCCCGAGCTGGCGGAGTCGTTCGGCATACCGGACACCTCCGGCCTCATCATTGCCGGCGTACTGCCCGAAGGCCCGGCGGCGCGCGCGCAGTTGCAGCCCGGCGACGTCATCACGCACATCAACGGCCAGAAAATCGAGGACGCCCGCTTCGCACTCAATCTCATCGCCCAGACCGTGCCCGGCAGCACCATCAAGCTGCGCGGCATACGCAACGGCAGGGCGATCGAGATCGAAGCGACGGTGAGCAAACGTCCGCAGCCGAGCTGAGCGCAGCCGCGGGAAGGCCAGAGTTTCCTTCCAGCTCACCAAACCCGATCCCCCGATCGATAATCAGGCGAACTAGACCACTCCCTCCTCTTCTTCCTCGTCCTCCGCGCGCTTGCGCACGTAGAAACGCGACAGCACCACGCCCAGTTCGAACAATAGCCACATCGGAATCGCCAGCAGCGTCTGCGAGATGACATCGGGCGGCGTGAGCAGCATGCCGACGACGAAAGCACCGACGATGACGTAGGGGCGCTTCGCCACCAGTTGCTGCGGCGTGGTAGCGCCGGCCCATACCAGCACGATGGTGATGATCGGCACCTGGAAGGCGATGCCGAAGGCAAAGAAGATGGTCAGCACGAAACTGAGATAGTTGCTGATATCGGTCATCACCGTCACGCCTTCGGGCGCGATGGCAAGGAAGAAACCGAACACCAGCGGGAAGAGGACGAAATAGGCGAACAGCGCGCCGCCGTAGAACAGCGCGACGCTCGCCACCAGCAGGGGTAAAGCCAAACGGCGCTCGCTGCGGTACAGACCCGGCGCAATGAAACGCCAGACCTGATGCAGGATGTACGGCATGACGAGAAACACCGCCAGCACCATGGTGAATTTGAACGGCACCAGAAACGGCGCCGCGACCTGGGTGGCGATCATCGTGGTGCCCTGCGGCATGCGCTCGATCAGCGGCAGGGCGAGCAGGCTGTAGAACCGGTTGGCGAACGGCGCCATCAGCAGGAACAGCGCGGTGACCGCCACGATGATGCGCAGAAGCCGCGAGCGCAGCTCCAGCAAGTGGGCCATCAGCGGCATGTCCGCGCCGCCGGGGGAATGGTTCCGGCTAGCGCCCACTGTCTTCCCGCCGACTGCCGGACGACGGTGCGTCTTGCCGCGAGGATTCTGCCGCGGCAGCGCCTATTGCAGCGGCGTCCGGCGCGGCAGCACCGCTCTCCCCCGCCTGCCTGCCGCGCGCCGGATCATCGAGCGCATCGATCGATACGGTCGCGCGCGCCTCTTCCAGCGCCTTGTGCAGCTCGGCGAGTTCGGTCTCGCGCTCGACCAGGCGCTTGATCTCCTCGGCCCGGGCGACTTCGCGGCTGAACTCCTCCTTGAACTCGCCCGCCACCTTGCGTGCCTGGGAAACCCAGGCGCTGACGCCGCGGATCAAGCCCGGCAATTCCTTCGGGCCGACGACCACCAGCGCCACGATGGCGATCAGCACCATCTCCCAAAAACCGATATCGAACATGGATCACTCACTCCGGCGCCGCCGGCGCGGCGCGGAACAGGCCCGCTGCGTGCCATGCGGCACCAGCGCGCACGGGCGGAACGACGGCGGGATCAGACCTTTTCGTTTTCCTTGGACTCGACCTGACCCTCGATGACACGCTCGGATTTACCGCGCTCCATCTGTTCCTGGGCCAACTCGGTCTCGTCCTGCCCCGGTTCGCGGACGGAATCGCGAAAGCCCTTGACCGCGCCGCCGAGATCCTTGCCCACGCTGCGCAGTCTCTTCGTGCCGAACAGCAGCAGCACGATCAGCAGAATGATCAGCAATTGCCAGACGCTAATTCCCATGACTCCGCACCTCTCAAGTGTTCGTCTTCAATCGCCCCGGCCACCGTGCCGTCGGCGTGCAGCCCGCGTACGGACCGGCTAGCGCCGGCGCGCCGCCTTTTCCTCGATGCCGGATTGCCCGAAACGCGTGGCGAGTTCGGCGAGAACCTGCTCCGGACCGAGCCCGCGGCGGGCGAGCATGACCAGCGTATGGAACCACAGATCCGCCGCCTCATGAACGAGTGCGCGATCGTCGTTACCCATCGCGGCGATGATGAATTCGCTCGCCTCCTCGCCGACCTTCTTCAGGACCGCCTCAGGTCCCTTGGCATACAGTCCGGCGACATACGAGGTCTGCGGATCGGCGCCCTTGCGCTGCTCCAGCACCGCCGCCAGGTCTTTCAGCACTTCGTCCATATGATTTCCCAGTACCGCTGCCAGTGCCGCTGTGGATACAGGAGATCTTATCGCGTTTCAGCGCTCCGGAGCACCATATATGTCCGCCGGATCCTTCAGCACCGGATCGACGACCTGCCAGCCGTCCTCTCCCAAGCGGCGGTAGAGACAGCTTTCACGCCCAGTATGGCAGGCAACGCCGCCATGCTGGTCGATCATCAGCAGGATCACGTCGCCGTCGCAGTCGAGGCGGATCTCATGCACCTGCTGCACGTGGCCGGACTCCTCGCCTTTGCGCCACAGCCGGGCGCGCGAGCGCGACCAGTACACCGCCCGGCCGCTCGCCACCGTTTCGAGCAGCGCATCCCGGTTCATCCATGCCACCATCAGCACCCGGCCGCTGCGATGATCCTGGGCAACCGCGGTCACCAGTCCGTCGGCATTCCAGCGCACCTCATCCAGCCATCGCTCGCTCATCGTCGGCACGGCATGCGTCCTTAATCCGCGTGCCTGACCGGGACACCGCGCGCGGCGAGATAGGCACGCGCCTCGCCCACCGTGTGCTGACCGTAATGAAAGATGCTCGCCGCCAGCACGGCATCGGCCCGGCCCTGCGTCAGGCCGGCGGCGAGATGCTCCAGCGTACCGACGCCGCCCGAGGCGATCACCGGCACGCTGACCGCCGCGCTGACCGCGGCGGTCAGCTCCAGATCATAGCCGTCACGGGTACCGTCGCGATCCATGCTGGTGAGCAGGATCTCGCCGGCGCCGAGCGCGGTCACCCGCCGCGCCCACTCCACGGCGTCGATGCCGGTGGCGCGGCGACCGCCGTGGGTATAAACCTCCCAGCGCGCACTGCCGTCGGCGGCATCATCGACGCGCCGGGCATCGATGGCAACGACGATGCACTGCGAACCGAAACGCTCGGCGGCGCGGTGCACGAATTCGGGATCATGGATGGCGGCGGTATTGATCGCCACCTTGTCCGCGCCGGCATTGAGCATGCGGCGAATATCGTTGACGTCACGGATGCCGCCGCCGACGGTGAGCGGGATGAAGACGTCGGCGGCCAGCGCCTCGACCACGTGCACCATGGTCTCGCGATCCTCGGCGCTGGCGGTGATGTCGAGGAAGACCAGCTCATCGGCGCCCTGGCGATCATAGGCCCGCGCGATCTCGACCGGATCGCCGGCATCGACGATGTTCTCGAAGCGCACGCCCTTGACGACGCGGCCCTTGTCCACATCCAGACAGGGAATGATCCGCTTGGCCAGTGTCTGCGCGGGCATGTTGCCGGATCTCAGCCGCGGCCGTCGACGTAGCGCCGGGCTTCGGCGAAATCGAGCCGGCCTTCGTAGAGCGCGCGCCCGAGCACCGCGCCCATCACGCCCTCGCCCTCCACCGTACACAGCGCCTCGATGTCGCCCATGCCGGCGATGCCGCCCGAGGCGATGATCGGAATGCGCACCGAACGCGCCAGCCGCACCGTCGCATCGACATTGACGCCGCTCAGCATGCCGTCGCGACTGATGTCGGTATAAATGATGGCCGATACGCCGTCGCGCTCGAAATGCTGGGCGATATCGATGACGTCGTGATTGGACAACTTGGACCAGCCATCGATCGCCACCTTGCCGTCGCGGGCATCAAGGGCGACGATGATATGGCCGGGAAACGATACCGCCGCATCGGCGACGAAGTGCGGCTCATTGACCGCCGTGGTGCCGATGATGACGAAACTGACGCCATTGTCGAGATAGGTTTCGATCGCCTCATCGTCGCGAATGCCGCCGCCGACCTGCAGCGGTACGTCGGGATAGGCATCGACGATGTCGCGGATCACCCGCGCATTGATCGGCCGGCCGGCGGTGGCGCCGTTCAGGTCGACGATGTGCAGGCGCTGCGCGCCCGCCTCGACCCAGCGCCCGGCGGTCGCCACCGGATCGTCGGAAAACACTGTCGAATCGTCCATCCTGCCCTGGCGCAAACGCACGCACTGCCCGTCCTTGATATCGATCGCTGGTATCAGCAGCATGACCTTACCTCATTACAAATGTGTGTAATTCCGTCGCTGTACGATACGCCGGGCTCAGGCACTGCCGTCCCAGCGGATGAAGTTCGACAGCAATGTGAGGCCGGCGCGCTGGCTTTTCTCCGGGTGGAACTGCACCGCGAAGACATGTCCGGCGGCGACGGCGGATGCAAAGCGAACGCCGTAATCGGTGCTGCCGGCGACCACGTCCGCGGTGGCCGGCTTCACATAGTAGCTGTGGACAAAATAGAAATGGCTGTCCTGCGGCACACTTTCCCACAGCGGATGCACCACGGTCTGGCACACCCGGTTCCAGCCCATGTGCGGCACCTTCAGCGCCGGCTCTCCCGCCGCGGGGGCGGTGACGGGGAAACGCGGGACTTCGCCGGCGATGATGCCGAGCCCGGGCGTTCCGCCGTTTTCCTCACTGTGATCCATGAGCGCCTGCATGCCCAGGCAAATGCCGAGAAAGGGGCGGGTGGCCGCCGCCTCGCGCACCGCATCGATCAGGTCGAGCCGGCGCAATTCCGCCATGCAATCGCGCAGCGCGCCGACGCCCGGCAGCACCACGCGGTCGGCAGCCAGCACGCTCGCACCGTCGCTGGCGACACGGATGCGCGCATCGCCGCTCACGTGCTCCAGCGCCTTGCACACGGAACGGATGTTGCCCATTCCGTAGTCGATGACTACTACCGTCGTCATACAGCTGTTGCCATGGTGCGGGGTCGAAACGGAAATACTGGATTCAGAGACTGCCCTTGGTCGACGGCAGGATACCCTGCCCGCGCGGATCCGCCTCTACCGCCGCGCGCAAGGCGCGCCCGAATGCCTTGAAGATCGTTTCGGCGATGTGATGGACATTGATCCCGCGCAGGCAATCGATATGAACGGTGGCCAAGGCGTGATTGGTGAACGCACGGAAGAATTCCTGGAACAGATCGACGTCCATATTGCCGACCTGGGCACGGGGGAAGACCACGTGATATTCCAGCCCGGGGCGGCCGGACAGATCGATCACCACGCGCGACAGCGCCTCGTCGAGCGGCACATAGGCATGGCCGTAGCGACGGACGCCTTCCTTGCTGCCGAGCGCGCGCGCCACCGCCTGGCCGAGCACGATGCCGACGTCTTCCACGGTATGGTGGTCGTCGATGTGCACGTCACCCACGGCATGCACGGTGATGTCGATCATGCCGTGGCGGGCGATCTGTTCCAGCATGTGGTTGAGAAAGGGTACCGGGGTCTGGAAATCCGCCTGTCCGGTACCATCGAGATTGATCTCGATACGTACGTCGGTCTCTCTCGTCTTGCGGTCGACAACCGCCCTGCGGTCTTGCATCACCCCTCCGAAGTCAGGTTCTTATGATCTCACAAGCGCCGGCCGCGCGCCTAGGGTCAATCCCCTCTATCCCAATAGAGGGGACCGCCTCTGCTATCCCGCCGTTCGGGACGTGCACGCCTCAGCCTTCCCGCAGCGCCTCGTCCAGCGCGGTGAGAAACGCCGCGTTCTCCTCCGGCGCCCCCACCGTCACCCGCAGGCAATCGGCGAGGCTGGCGCTGCGGCCGAGATTCTTGATCAGCACGCCGCGCGCGGACAATCCGGCGAAGACCCGCTCCCCCGTCCCGGCGGGGACGCGGAAGAAAATGAAGTTGGCATGGCTCGGCAATACCTTGAGCCCGGGCCGGGCGCACAGGGCCCGGTACAGCTGTTCGCGATCGGCGCGGATGCGCGCCGCCTGCGTCTCGAGCATCTCGCGGTGCTCGAGCGCGAAACGCGCGCTCACCTGGGTCAGCACATTGATGTTGTAGGGCAGACGGATCTTGTCGATCTCGGCGATCAGGGACGGATGGCCGGCAAGCAAACCGAGACGCAACCCCGCCAGACCCATCTTGGACAGCGTGCGCAGAATCAGCAGCTGCGGATAATCGCGCAGCCAGGGCATCATCGTCGTCCCCGAAAACGACTGATAGGCTTCGTCCACCACCACCAGCCCCGGCGCCGCTTCGATCACGCGCCGCACGGCGTCGGCATCGAACAGGCAGCCGCTCGGATTATTGGGATAGTCGAGCAGGATCACGGCCGGCCGGTGCGCCGCGATCGCCGCCAGCATGGCATCGACGTCGAGACTGAAATCCTCCGCACGCAGGGGCACGCCGATGAACTCAAGCCCGGCGAAGCACGAGATCATGCGATACATGCTGAATGCCGGATCCGGCGCCAGCGCCTTGCGCCCCGGCCCGGCGAGCGCGAGCGCGATCATCTGGATGAGTTCATCGGACCCGTTGCCGAGCATGATCTCCGACCCCGCCGGCACCGCGCAAAAATCACGCAGACTGGCCATGAGCTGCTGCGGCGCGGGATCCGGATAGCGGTTCAGGCTGACGTCGCGCAGCGCCGCCAGCCATTCCTCCACTACCTCGTCGGGCCAGACATAGGGATTTTCCATGGCATCCAGCTTGATCAGCCCGGCGGCGGGCGCCACATGATAAGCGTTGAGCGCACGGATCTCGGGCCGTATCCAACGGGTGATACGCTCCTGCAAGGACAATACGGCGTTATCTGCGGACATGTCGGCACCGGCTCCCGTGCGCTCAGGATGCTGCATCATCGACGCGGTACTCGGCGGACCGGGCGTGCGCCGTCAAGCCCTCACAGCGCGCGAGTGCGGCGGCGGTCACGCCGAGCGCGGCGGCGCCCTGGCGCGTGCACATGATCAGGCTGGAGCGCTTCTGGAAATCGTACACGCCGAGCGGCGAGGAAAAACGCGCCGTGCGCGAGGTCGGCAGCACGTGGTTCGGGCCGGCGATGTAGTCGCCGATCGCCTCCGCCGTGTAGCGGCCGAGGAAGATCGCGCCGGCATGGCGGACCTTGCGCGCGAGCGCCTGCGGATCGGCGACCGACAGTTCCAGATGCTCGGGGGCGATCAGATTGATCACCTCGGCGGCATCGTCGAGATCGCGCACGTGGATGAAGGCGGCGCGGCGCGACATCGAGGTCTCGATGATCGCGCGGCGCTCCATTGTCGGCAGCAAACGGGCGATGCTCTCCTGCACGCGGTCGAGATAGGCCGCATCGGGACAAACGAGAATCGACTGCGCATCCTCATCGTGCTCGGCCTGGGAGAACAGGTCCATCGCCACCCAGTCGGGCGGCGTTTCGCCGTCGCATACCACGAGGATTTCCGAAGGCCCGGCGATCATGTCGATGCCGACGGCGCCGTAGACCATGCCCTTGGCGGTGGCGACGTAGATATTGCCCGGACCGACGATCTTGTCCACGCGTGGGATCGTTTCCGTGCCGTAGGCGAGCGCGGCCACCGCCTGCGCGCCGCCGACGGCGAACACGCGATCGACGTCAGCAATCACCGCGGCGGCGAGCACCAGCTCATTGATCGTGCCATCCGGCGTCGGCACCACCATGATCAGTTCGGGCACGCCCGCCACCTTGGCCGGGATCGCATTCATGATCACGGTGGAGGGATAGGCGGCCTTGCCGCCGGGGACGTACAGGCCGACGCGATCGAGCGGCGTCACCTGCTGCCCGAGCAGGGTGCCGTCGGCCTCGGTGTAGGACCAGGAATCGACCTTCTGATGTTCGTGATAGGCACGCACCCGCGCCGCTGCGTATTCGATCGCGGCGCGCTGATCCTGCGCAATGGCGGCCAGCGCCTGCTGCAGACGGCTGCGGGGAATCTCCAACTGCGCGACGCTCGCTGCCTCCACGCGATCGAAGCGACGCGTGTATTCCAGCACCGCCGCATCACCGCGCGCGCGCACGTCGGCGAGTATGCCGCGGACACGCTCGTTCACCTCGGCGTCGGAGGTCGATTCCCATGCCAGCAAGGCATCGAGCTCGGCGCGGAAACCGGCCGCGCGGCTATCCAGACGGCGTATTCTCATGAGGGCACCACTTCGGCGATGAGCCGGATCAGTTCCTTTATTTTTTCATGTTTCATTTTCATCGCGGCCTTGTTGACGATGAGCCGGGAGCTGATTTCCATGATCGTTTCCAGCGGTTCGAGACCATTGGCGCGCAGCGTGTTGCCGGTATCGACCAGATCGACGATACGGTCGGCAAGGCCGACCAGCGGCGCCAGCTCCATGGAGCCGTAGAGCTTCACGAGTTCGACCTGCTCGCCGCGCGCGGCGAAGTAACGCCGCGCCGTTTCCACGTATTTGGTCGCGATGCGCATGCGTACGCCGGGCCCCGGCGCGGTCACCGGTCCCGCCACCATCAGGCGGCAACGCGCGATGTTCAGATCGAGCGGCTCGTAGAGCCCGTCCCCGCCGTATTCCATCAGCACGTCCTTGCCCGCGATGCCGATGTCTGCCGCGCCGTACTCGACGAAAGTCGGCACATCCGCCGCGCGGATCACCACCAGCCGCACGTCCTCGCGCGAGGTTTCCAGGATCAGCTTGCGGCTGGTTTCGGGATCCTCGCGCGGCACGATGCCGGCGTGGGCCAGCAGCGGCATCGCTTCCTTGAAGATGCGCCCCTTGGATACGGCGATGCTGATCGCGCTGTGATGCGTCATCGGTCTAGCGTACGGGCACGCGGCGGATATCGGCGCCGAGCTGCGACAGTTTCTCTTCGATGCACTCGTAACCGCGGTCGATGTGATAGATGCGGTCGACCACGGTGCTGCCCTGCGCCACCAGGCCGGCGAGCACGAGGCTGGCCGAAGCGCGCAGATCGGTGGCCATCACCGGCGCGCCGTTGAGCCGATCGATGCCGCGGCTGAAAACGGTATTGCCCTCGAGGCGCAGATCCGCGCCCATGCGCTGCAGCTCCGGCACGTGCATGAAGCGGTTCTCGAACACCGTTTCGGTGATCGTACCGCTGCCCTCGGCGACGGCGTTGAGTGCGGCGAACTGCGCCTGCATATCGGTCGGGAACGCCGGATACGGCGCCGTGCGCACATCGACCGCCTGTGGCCGGCGCCCCTGCATGTCGAGCGAGATCCAGTCGGCGCCGCACTCGATCACGGCGCCGGCTTCACGCAGCTTGGCCAGCACCGCATCGAGCAGATCCGGTCGCGTTTTCTTCAGCCTGACCTTGCCGCCGGTGATGGCGGCGGCAACCAGGAAGGTTCCCGTTTCGATGCGATCGGGCAGGATCGAATAAGTGGCGCCGTGCAGGCGCTCGACACCTTCGATGACGATGGTGTCGGTGCCCGCGCCGCTGACGCGCGCGCCCATCTGATTGAGACACAGCGCCAGATCGACCACTTCGGGCTCGCGCGCGGCATTCTCGATCACGGTCGTGCCCTTGGCCAGGGTTGCCGCCATCATGATGTTCTCGGTACCGGTCACCGTCACCAGGTCCATGAACAGGGTCGCACCCTTCAGCGACTCGGCGCGCGCACGGATGTAGCCGCCGCTCACCTCGATGTGCGCCCCCATCGCCTCCAGCGCGCTGATGTGCAGATCGACCGGCCGCGTACCGATGGCGCAGCCGCCGGGCATCGACACATCCGCGCGCCCGAAACGCGCCAGCAGCGGGCCGAGCACCAGAATCGAGGCGCGCATGGTCTTGACCAGCTCGTAAGGGGCGCAGAATTCGCGGATATCCCTGCTGTCGAGCTCGACGTTCATGTGCTCGTCGACCACCAGGCTCACGCCCAGACGGCCGAGCAGCTCCATGGTGGTGGTGATGTCGTGCAGGTGGGGAACGTTGCAGATCGTGACCGGTTCGTCGGCGAGCAGTGTCGCCGCCATGATCGGCAGCGCGGCATTCTTGGCTCCCGATATGCTGATCGTGCCTTCCAGAGGCCTGCCGCCGTTGATGAGCAGTTTATCCATGCGATGTTCCGTTGTTCATGCTGAATGGGATGCGGCGCCCGGCGCCGGCATGCGCCGGCCGTTCGGGCGGCTGGGCGTCAGACCGGCTGCCCGCTCCGCGCCTGCCACTCCTCGGGCGTATAGGCACGGATCGACAGGGCATGGATCGCGCCACCCATCAGCTCTCCCAGGGTGGAGTATACCAAGCGGTGTTTCGCGAGCAGACTCTTGCCGCGGAAATCGTCGGCGATGACGATGGCGTCGAAATGGGTGCCATCGCCGCTGACCTGCACCTGGCTGCCGGGCATGCCGGCCTCGATCAGGCGCTTGATGTAATCAGGTTCCATCTGTCCTCACGCTAAGGGGCAACACGCCGTCCAGCCCGCTGACCCGGGCCATGTCGAGCATCTGCGACGGCACATTGATGAAAGAGATCTCCTGCCCGGCCGCACGCGCGGCCCTGAACCATTCTATCAACAGGGCGAGACCCGCGCTGTCGGCGTGCGCGACGTCCTGCAGATCGAGCTGCAGCGCAGGAACGCCGGCGGCGAACAGGGATCGACTGTGCTCGAGCAGGGCCGGCACGGTATCGAAGCGCAGCTCGCCGCTGACGAGATAGCTTCCGGACTGCGCCGGATGGGGGCGCACTTCACCCATTATCGGGCGCCGGATCGATCAGACCCTGCCGATTGCGCTCTTCCATGCGCTCGATGAGGGGAGAAAGACCGTTCAGGCGCTTTATCTCCGAGGTGAAAGTGCCGCGATAATTCACCACCACGCTGATGCCGTCGATGATGACGTCGTACACCTTCCACTCGCCGTCATCGTCGCGATGCAGATTGTAATCGACCGCCACCGGCTTGCCGCTGTCCATGGGGATCTCGGTCTTGACCGTCGTATCGGTGCTGTTGGGCGTCTCGCGGTACGGAAGAAAATTGATCTTCTGATCCGAATACTTGAGCATCGACGAGGCATAGCTGCGGATCAGCGTGCGCTGGAACGCATCGCGGAAACGCACGCGCTCATCTTCGCTCGCCTGGCGCCAGTGCCTGCCCAGTACCAGCCGCGAAGCGTAGTCGAAATCGAAATACGGCAGGAGATATTCCTGCACGAAATCATATATTTTCTCCGGATTGCGCTCGAGCTCGGCGCGGCTCTTCTGCAAGGCGTCGATCGCCTGGTTCGCCGCCTGCTGCACCAGCACCTGCGCATTGTCCTGGGTATCGGTCTGGGTATTGGCTTGGGCACTGGCCTGGCCCGCCCCCCACAACAACAGCATGAACACCCCGCACGCGCGCATGAACGCCCGTGCGGATGAAGATGTCTGTATTCGCCATGGATGATGAGTCATTATCGGGATGACCTCCGTCTCTACTGATCGGAACTCGCTCCGTCCGCCATGCTGAGCAGGAAGCGGCCGATCAACTGTTCGAGGACCAGGGCGGACTGTGTCAGCTTGATCCGGTCGCCTTGCTTGAGAAAATCATCGGCGCCGCCGGGCTCGAGACCGATGTACTGTTCCCCGAGCAGGCCCGAGGTATAAATGCTGGCCGCCGTATCGACCGGGAAGCGATTGAAGGTCGGATCGATGACCATATCCACCTGGGCCTCGTACTCATCCTGATCGTAGCGTATCGCCGTCACCCGCCCGACCCGTACGCCGGCCGCGCTCACCGGGGATTGGACGCGCAGCCCGCCGATGTTTTCGAAGCGGGCGGTGAGCTGGTAGCCGTCCCGTATCGACACCGCGCCGAAATTGCTCGCCTTCAGCGCCAGCATGAACAAGGCAGCGATGCCGGCGGCCACAAAGGCGCCGACGATGATCTCGATCGTTCTTTTGCCAATCATATCAGATATCCCCGAACATCAGCGCCGTCAGCACGAAATCGAATATCAGCACGGCCAGAGAGGCGTAGACGACTGTGCGCGTAGTCGCCCGGCTGACACCCTCGGTGGTCGGTACTGCATCGTAACCCTCGAAAACCGCGATCCAGGTCACGACCAGGCCGAACACGATACTCTTTATGATCCCGTTGAGTACATCATCGTTCCAGTCGACGGCGGCCTGCATCTGCGACCAGTAGGCGCCCGCATCCACCCCGAGCAGCCCGACACCGACGAAATAACCGCCGAGAATGGCCACCGCACTGAAGATCGCCGCGAGCAATGGCAGCGCAATGATCCCCGCCAGCAGGCGCGGCGCGACGATGCGGCGCACCGGATCGACCGCCATCATTTCCATGCCCGAAAGTTGCTCGGTCGCCTTCATCAGACCGATTTCCGCGGTCAGCGCCGATCCCGCCCGACCGGCGAAGAGCAGCGCCGCCACCACCGGACCGAGTTCGCGCACCAGCGCCAGCGCGATCACCGGGCCGAGACTGGATTCGGCGCCGAAATTGACCAGGGTATTGTACATCTGCAGACCGAGCACCATGCCGACGGTCAGGCCCGAGACCGCGATGACCAGCAGCGACAGCACGCCGACCGAATAGAGCTGCGCCACCAGCAGATGAAACTGGAACGCCAGCGCCGGCATGCCGGCGAACACCCGCAGCGCGAACAGATTGGCGCGCCCGGTGCGCTCGCAGAAGCCGATGGCAAGCCGGCCGAGAGACTGCAGCAGACCGATCATGCGAGGAGATCCTCCGCGAGCGGCCGCGCCGGGTAGTGGAACGCCACCGGGCCATCGGGCTGCGCCCCCAGGAACTGCTGCACCCAGGGCGACTCGCTGACGGCGAGTTCGCGCGGCGTTCCCTTGCCGATGACCCTGCCGCCGGAAATCAGATACACGTAATCGGAGATCGCCGACACTTCCTGCACGTCGTGCGACACGATGATGCTGGTAAGACCCAGGCTGTCGTTGACCAGGCGGATCAGCTTCATGATCACGCCCATGGTGATCGGGTCGAGCCCGGCGAACGGTTCATCGTACATGATCATCATCGGATCGAGGGCGATGGCGCGGGCGAGCGCGACGCGGCGCGCCATGCCGCCGGAAAGCTGGGCCGGCATCATGTCACGCGCACCGCGCAGACCGACCGCCTGCAGCTTGAGCAGCACCAGATCGCGGATCATCACCTCGGGCAGGCGGGTATGCTCGCGCAGCGGATAAGCCACATTGTCGAACACGGTCATGCCGGTGAACAGCGCGCCGCTCTGGAACAGCATGCCGAGGCGCTTGCGCAATTCGTAGAGTTTGGCGCGCGACAGCGCGGCGACGTCTTCGCCGTCGACCACCACCGTCCCTTGCTGCGCGCGCAGCTGGCCGCCGATCAGGCGCAGCAGGGTGGTCTTGCCGGTGCCGCTCGGCCCCATGATCGCGGTCACCTTGCCGCGCATGAAGTCGAAATCGCAGCGGTCGAAAATGACGCGCTCCCCGTAACGAAAGGAAAGATCGCGGATGACGACGATGTCGTCCTGCTTGCCCATGCCTATGCCCATACCCGCGCCGCCCTAGCCGGCCGGCGCCGCGCCGATGCGGCGATGGGCAAGCACGGGGAAGCTCCTGCGGATGCGCGCCAGATGATCGCGGTCGTATTCGGCGCTGACCAGCCCGGGTCCATGCGCACGGCGGCCGAGCACGACACCCCAGGGATCGACGATCATGCTGTCGCCGTAGGTTTCGCGGCCGTTGCCATGCGTCCCGCCCTGCGCAGCGGCGATCACGTAGCACTGGTTCTCGATCGCCCTCACGCGCACTAGGATTTCCCAGTGCGCCTTGCCGGTGAAGGCGGTGAACGCGGACGGCGCGGCGATCAGCTCCACGCCCTGCTCCAGCATGGCGCGAAACACCTCGGGGAAACGCAGGTCGTAACACACCGCCAGGCCGAGACGGCCGAAGGGCGTATCCACAACCACGACGCGACCCCCCGGCACCGTGGTATGGGACTCCAGATAACGCTCGCCGCTCTGCTCCAGCGTCACGTCGAACAGATGGATCTTGTCGTAGCGCGCCACCCGCGCCCCGCGATCATCGTAAAGCAGGCAGGCGGCATGGGCGCGCTGCGGATCGGCGCAAGCGAGCGGAATCGTGCCGCCGACGATCCATACACCGTACTGCGCCGCCAGCGCCGCCAGTTCTTTCTGGATCGGGCCGTCGCCATCGTTTTCGCGAATAGCGAGCTTATCCGCCTCCTTCATGCCCATGAACGCGAAGTTTTCCGGCAGAACCACCAGCCCTGCGCCGGCCGCGGCAGCCTTTCCGACCAGGCGGCGCGCTTCGGCAAGATTGGCGCCCAGATCCGGACCGGAAACCATCTGTACTGCCACGAGTGTGCGATTCACTGCAAAATCCTCCCATCGACGCGGCGGACCCGGGTCGGAGCGAAGTTACCTTTTACCAGATTGAACGCTGTCTTGTAAGCGCTCGATGACCGGATCGTGCCACGGCCCCTTCACCCGGTAATGCATGCGGGTAATGCGTTCTATATTGTTCTTGAACAAACGCTCCATGAGCAGCAGCGCCGCACCGATAGGCGGACCACCCACCACCATGCCGGCAATCGGCAGCCCGGAACCGACACTGGGCACGACGACGATGGACTGATCATAGTTTCTGCCGACGAGATCGATATCGCCACGCGCCTCGATCCGGGCAGCCGGACCGACCATCACCAGGTCATCGGTCGTCGCCAGGCCATCGCGCACGGCAAAACTGCCGGTGATGCGGTCGAAGCTGAAACCCTTGGCGAAGAAATCGCTGAAATCGAGCGTCAGCCGCCGCGGCAGCGCCTGCAGACTGATCAGACCGAAGATGCGGCCGGCGCCGGGCTCCACTTCGAGCAGACGCCCGTTGGTGATGGTGAGATCCATCGACCCATGCAGGCGGGCCAACGCAAAAGCAGTAGGCGGACCGCGCCAGCGCGCAACGATGGTCGATTGTCCCTTGCCGCCGCCGATCGAATCGGCATAACCGAAACTGCCCAGCGCGCGGCCGAAATCCTCTGCGGCAAATTCGATGCTGAAGGATGAGAACTGTTCCTCGCCGGCCCTCACCCAATCGCCGCGGGCGTCGATGCGCATGATCGGAGAATGCAGAGAAAGCTGATCGAGCCGAAGGCCCGCGGCCCGCGGCGAGGCACTCAGCTGCAGCCGTCCGAGTTCTTTGCCATCGTAGCTGAAACGCTCGCTGCTGATGCGCAGCGCAGGCAGCGAGCGCGGATCGACGCTGTCCCCCTCACTCGCCGCATCCTGCTCGTCCGATGCGGCCAGATGCAGGTATGCCAGCTCGGCAGCCCAAGGAGCGCCGGCGCTGCGCGGAATATCGATCCGCCCGGCCATTTCACGGCTGTCCACGTCAAGCGCCCACCCCGCTTCGCCAGCGCGCGCCGCAATGCGCGCGTCATGGAACAAGCGCCCGAAAACCTCCAGACGCCCGACGCCGAGATCAACGGCGCTCAGCGCCGGCGGCGCCACCTCGCCAGCGATCTGCTCGCCAGCTCCCTGCGACCTGGCCGCAGTGAGCACGCGCTGCCACCCGCTCAGCGACAAATCTTCGGTCTGCCCGCTGACCCGCAAGCCATGCCCGGCGCTCAGCTGCGCGCCGCCGGCACCGAAATGCAGCGCGCCGCGCTCCAGCGCACCACTCTCCGCAAACGCGAGCGCGAGCGCGAGGCGATCGCCCAGACTGACCGTCAGCGGACGCTCGCTCGAGCGCGGCAAGCGCATTTGTATCCGCAGCGGCAGCGGATCGGCGGCGGGCTTCGACAGCGGCAACGGCAGTGCGATCGCCATGCCCTCGAGCATCGACTCGATCTGCAGCGGCATGCCCGCCGTCCTGATCTCCTCGCCATCGGGCACCACGAGCTGCGCGCGCCAGGCGCTGGTGCCCTCGAGCCAATCGGCGGGAACATGCAGCAGGTCGGCGATATCCTGCGCACCGGCCGCACCGCGCGCCTCGATGCGTGTCTGGCGCAGCGTGCCGTCGCCACTGCTGCTCACCCGCACGGTGGCGGGCAGGCCCAGTATCCGCGCGGTGATGCCTTCGGCGCCCAATCCGGCCCCGGGGCCGGTGCCGGAGAAACGCAATCCCCCTTGAATGTTCGTGATGTCCACCTTGCCATCGGCGATCAGCAATGTGCTTTCGAGAAAGGTGACCGTGCCGGACACCGTCGGCGCACTGCCGAGCGGCAGATCGAGCGCGAGATCGAGGCGCACCTCGCCCTCTGCTTCCACCTCCTGCACATAGGCGCCGAAACGCTCCGCCAGCGGCGTATCACGCAGGAATCGCAAGGCATCCGCGCCCTGCGCCTGCGCTTCGCCGCGCACGGTCAGCAGCGCCGGCTTGCCGCGCAGATCGGCGATGGCGACCTGGGTCGCGCCGATCCGTGCGTCCAGCGTATGACCACCCGTCGCCGCGATGCGCATCCCCTGCCCTTCGAAAACCACATTGGCTTCGATACCCGTGATCGGCGGCCAGTCCCGGGCATAGGTGAGCAAGCCCTCGCGCACATCGAAATCGACCCGGAACAGACCCTCGCCGGAACGGAAAGGAAAATCGCCGAGATTGCCGCGCAGGATCAATTCGCCGCGCGGCACCACACCGCCCTGGATGGCACTGTCGAGCCAGCTCACGGTACCGGCCGGCATGATGCCGACCGGCAGATAGGAAGAAATGCGCGCCATCGTGGCCGCCTGGAAGGTCGCGTGCAGCTCCACCTCGGGCGCGCCGCCGGCATCCGACCAGTCCATGCGCCCTCTGGCATCGAGCGTGACATCGGCATTGGCGAAACCGAACTCCGGCGCATGCAGGCGCCAGCCCGCCTCGCGTCGCTCCCAGTGCATATGGGCGCCGAAGCGAGCGGAAGGCAAGGCTTCCCGGAACAAGCCGTCGAAAGTGGGCGCGCTGTCGCCGGCATGCATATCGAGTTCACCGCCGTCCTCGTCCACCCGCAGACGGCCGGCGACGCCGGACAGTCCGGGCACCCCGGACCAGGGTTTGCCGCCCACCTCCTCGAACGTCGCCTGCAGATCGAAACGGGGCGGTTGTCCGGACTGCCATGCGAAGCCGATGTCGCGCAGCAAACCGCGCGGCTGCAGGCCGTCCACGGCGGCGGCGAGAAACGCCGGTGCATGCCGGCTGAGCGCAAACAGGCGCAGGCCGTCGGCGAGCTCGAGCGCATCCATGTGCGCCAGCACCTGCATCTCCTCACCCTGCGCGCCGCTCGCGGCCACGGCGAAACGCCGGGGCGGGCTCGATTCACCGCCATGCCCCAGCACCAGTTCGCCGACGTCGAGCCGCCAGCCCTGCTGCGCGCGGCGCCAGCTGAACAAAGCGGAAGCCGTATCGGCGGAGAACACGCCGGCGGCCGCGGGCGCAGCAGCGGACGAAGCCGTGTCGGCGGCATCGCCATCGGCGGCGATCGTCAGCCCCCGCAGGGAGAGATCGCCGTCGAAGCGGCGCAGCGACCCGCCTTCCCAGTTCAGCCACAGGCGCGCACCGCCCTCGCCGCTCGTGATGCGCAGCCCGCCCGGCGCCGCCGGCCATGCGGCCGGGCGCAGATCATCGCTGTCCAGATACAGCTCGGCGCGCCACGGCGCCGCCGCGGGCAGCTGCAGGTCCAGCGCGAAACGAACGGCCGTGCCCCACTCCGGTGGTGGCTGCAGCCGCCCCGCGAGCTGGTGACGATCCTGCGCGCTGCGCGACTCGAACCCGATGCCATGAAAGTGATAGGAACGGACATCGTCCGGATCGATGCGGTCGATCCACACCAGTTCGCTGTCCTCTACCGACAGGCGGCCCTGGGCAAACAGCCATGCGGACCAGTGCGCCGCGGGCTGCGAAACCGCGCGCTCGCGCCCGAGCGATAGCCCCGCCACCTCGATCGTGCCGTCGGGCAGGCGCTGCGCGGTGAGATGGAGGCCGGCGACGAGGAGCTGGCGCAGATACAGCGTGCGGCGCATCAGCGAACGCAGCACGTCGATCTCGACCTCCGCCCGCTCGAAGCGCGATTCACCGCCGGTATCGGCGGAACCGATGCGCAGCTCATGCATGACCAGTCGCGGCCCCAGACCGCGCCATTCTGCGGCCAGGCGGCCGATCCGCACGTCCTGACCGAGCGCCGCACCGAGGTGATGCTCGGCATCGCCGCGGTAACGGTCGACCTGCGGCAGCAGCACACGCACGATCGACAGCAGCACCGCCAGCAGGATGATGATCCCTGCGCAGGTCAGCCAGAATTTTCCCAGCAGGGACCGCATCATGCTTCTCCCGGACCGACGCTCACATCATGACGACGTCGTACTGCTCCTGCGTATAGAGCGTTTCCACCTGCAGCTTGATGGCCTTGCCGATGAAGGCTTCGAGGTCAGCCAGACTGGTCGATTCCTCGTCGAGCAGCATGTCGACCACGCCCTGCGACGCCATGACCAGGAAATGCCTGGCCTCGAACTGCCGCGACTGACGCAGGATCTCGCGGAAGATTTCATAGCAGGTCGTTTCCCTTGTCTTCACCGCGCCGCGCCCCTCGCACATCGGGCACGGCTCGCACAGTATGTGCCCCAGACTTTCGCGCGTACGCTCGCGCGTCATCTCGACCAGGCCGAGCGGGGAAACCTCGCAGATGTAGCGCTTGGCGCGATCGGGTTCCATCGCCTTCTCGAGCGCCCGCAGCACCTGCCGCTTGTGCTCATCGACCGTCATATCGATGAAATCGATGATGATGATGCCGCCGAGATTGCGCAGGCGGAGCTGGCGCGCGATCGCCTGCGCCGCTTCGAGATTGGTCTTGAAGATGGTTTCTTCGAGATTGCGATGACCGACGAAGGCGCCGGTATTGACGTCGATGGTGGTCATCGCCTCAGTCTGGTCGATGAACAGATAGCCGCCGGACTTGAGCTGTACCTTGTGTTCGAGCGCCTTGCGGATTTCGTCCTCGATCGAGTAGAGATCGAAGATCGGGCGCTCTCCCGGATAGTGCTCGATGCGATCGATCAGATCGGGGATGAAGGCGCGGGCGAAATCGCGCACCGTCACATAGCTTTCGCGCGAATCGATGCGCACGGTTTCCACCCGGCCGCGGCGCAGATCGCGCAGCACGCGCTGCACCAGCGGCAGCGCATGATAGACGAGGCGGCCGCCGTCGGCGCCGGCCGCGCGCTCCTGCACCTTGTCCCACAGCTTGCGCAGGAAACGCACGTCTTCCTCGATCTCCTCGCCGCTGGCACCCTCGGCGGCGGTACGGATGATGTAGCCGCCGCCGGCTTCGCCACGCGCCTGCACCAGCAGATCGCGCAAGCGGGTACGCTCGGCTTCATCCTCGATCTTCTGCGAAATGCCGATGTTGCCCGACGCGGGCATGAACACCAGATAGCGCGAGGGAATACTGATGTGCATGGTGAGACGGGCGCCCTTGCTGCCGAGCGGATCCTTGATCACCTGCACCAGGATCTCCTGCCCGTCGCGCAGCAAGGCGGTGATGTTGTCGGGAACGCGGCGCTCGCCGGACACTTCGGGCTCGGCGCCCGTCAGCGACGGAATGTCCTGCGCATGCAGAAAAGCCGTGCGCTCGAGACCGAGTTCGACGAAGGCGGCCTGCATGCCGGGCAGGATACGGCTGACGCGACCGCGATAGATGTTGCCCACCAGGCCGCGACGGCTCGCGCGCTCGACGTAAAGTTCCTGCAGCAGGCCGTTCTCGACGATCGCCACCCGCGTTTCACGCGGCGTGACATTGACCAGGACTTCGTCACTCATTTTTTAACCCGCCATTGAATGCTGTGTATCGGCTTGGCGCGCAT
>CAYLYS010000005.1:0-56765 GCA_964388175.1 uncultured Chromatiales bacterium
GCCCGTCCATGCCGGGCATGCGGATGTCGGCGATGATGGCATCCGGTTGCTCGCGGGTCAGCCGATCCATGACGCCGCCGGCGTTCTGAAAGCTGGTGACTTCGATATTCGCCTTGGTCAGCGCTTTTTCCAATACCCAGCGTATCGAACGGTCATCATCGATGACCCAGACCTGATCGTTGCTGCTCATGGCTGTCCTCGAGCGGAAGAATGATGGAAAACATGGTTTCACCGGGTCGGCTGCTGCATTCGATGAGGCCGCCGTGCTGGTTGATGATCGATTGCGCGATCGGCAGGCCGAGGCCGGTGCCTTCGGCGCGGCTGGTGACCATGGGATAGAAGATGTTTTCACGCATCTCGGCGGGGATGCCGGGACCGTCGTCGATGATGTTGATCTTCATCACCAGCCGATGCAGGCGCGAGCCGATGGTGAAGCGGCGCTGAATGCGCGTCTGCAGCGTAATGCGGCCTTTGCCGTCGATGGCCTGCAGGGCATTGCGGGTGATGTTGAGCACGGCCTGTATCAGCTGGTCGCTGTCGCCGTTCAGTTCGGGGATGCTGGGATCGTAATCGCGCATGATGACGACGCTGCGCTGCGCTTCGGCCTGGATCAGGGTGCGTACGCGATCGACCACTTCATGGATGTTCAGGCGGCGCTTGATCAACGGCGCGCGCGGTCCGAGCATGCGGCTCAGCAGCGATTGCAGGCGATCCGCCTCGCCGATGATCACCCGCGTGTATTCCTGCAATGCGCTGTTGCCGAGCTCGGCTTCGAGCAGTTGCGCCGCGCCGCGTATGCCGCCGAGGGGGTTGTTGATCTCGTGCGCCATGCCGCGCATCAACAGGCGGGTATTGTGATTCTGCGCGATCAGGTTTTCTTCGCGTGCGATGCGCAGGTGGCGATCCACGCGCAACAGTTCCAGCAGCAGTTCGCGGCGGCCGGTGTGCTCGAACAGCGGCGTGACCGTCATGTCCACCGTGATGGTGCGGTTGTTGGGCAGGTGCAGTTCGAGTTCGCGCTCGGTATAGGGGTGGCCGCTGGCGAGCGAGCGCGTCAGCGAATCCACCATGCCGACCTCGCCCCCGAACAGTTCCCTGAGCGGATGGCCGTGCACGTGGCGGGCGCTCACTTCGAAGAGAATTTCCCCGGCGGGATTGATGTAACTGATACACAGGGCGTCATCGAACAGCAGGATCGCTGTATTGATGTTGTCGAGTATCCTGCGGGGGAACTCACCGTCTGTCATGGTTTGGGCTTGCACCTCAAGGAATTAGCAAGAACCAAACCAAACTGGTGCAGTCCGCACCAGACTTTTTAACACATTCATGAAATCAATCACTTATCACTCCTCAAGGCTGGGTGATAATCAGTCGGGTGTTCTTGGCCGGTGCTGCGGGATGTCTATCGGAGCAGATTATGCACCGATATGGTGCGCTCCGATAGCGCAGGGTGCGATGTTCAGGGGCGGGTGGGTGAGAGGATGGAATGCTGGCGCATGTGGAAGGTGACCGGCGCCGAGCGCTGGATGATTTCGCCGCCGGCGTTTTCCACCGCCGCTTCCAGGACATGCGTGCCGCGAAAGACGTTCTCCACCAGGAAGCGGGTTTCGTTCGCCGAACGGGCGACGACTTCGCCGTCGATGAGTATGGACAGACGGTGACCATTGCGGCTGCGGATGGCCGGCGCGGTCGTGACCGCGACCTCGAGCAGGCGATCATTGTTCCAGACCACCTCATCGTCGCCGGGAGCAATGATCTCGAGTCGCGCATAGGCCGGCGGTGGCTCGCCCCTGCTGTCTCCGCTGCGTGCCGGGGAAGAAGCCGCGCTGCCCGCCGTCGGTTTGAACGGAGCGATGACCTGCGGTTCATGCGCCTGCACCGGGCTGGCGTCGGGATGTGGCTGATCGCTGTAGATGACGCTGCCGTCGGGCAGCTCGCGCTTGTAGACGCCGGCGGCGTCGAGCAGCGGCGGGGACGCCAGTCCGAGCACAAAGGCCGGGATCAGGTACAGGCTGTGGAGGGTGCGTGTCACGCCCTGATATTTATCCGCTTTCCCCGCCGATGTCAAAGAACGGCGTCGCAGAATTGCATCCGGGATCATGGTTGGATCATATCGGGTGGTGGCCGAGATGCCGGATGGCAGGCAAAAAAAAAGCCCCCGGCCGGGAGACACGGGGGCTTGCCATGTGCAAGGCGGAGTCGTCGCTTACATGCTGTAGTACATATCGAACTCGACCGGATGGGCGGTCATGCGCAGGCGCGTGACTTCGGACATCTTCAGTTCGATGTAGCTGTCGATGACGTCGTCGGTGAAGACGCCGCCCGCCTTGAGGAATTCACGATCCTTGTCGAGCGCATCCAGCGCCATGTCCAGCGAATGGCAGACAGTCGGGATGTCCTTCAGCTCCTCGGGCGGCAGATCGTAGAGATCCTTGTCCATGGCGTCGCCCGGATGAATCTTGTTCTTGATGCCGTCGAGTCCCGCCATCAGCATGCAGGCAAAGGTCAGGTACGGGTTGCCGCTGGCATCCGGGAAGCGGACTTCGATGCGGCGGGCGTTCGGGTTGGCGACATAGGGAATGCGGATCGAGGCCGAACGGTTGCGCGCGGAATAGGCGAGCAGCACCGGCGCTTCGAAGCCCGGCACCAGGCGCTTGTAGCTGTTGGTGCTGGCGTTGGTGAAGGCGTTGAGCGCGCGCGCGTGCTTGAGGATGCCGCCGATGTAGTACAGGGCGATGTCCGACAGGCCGCCGTACTTGTTGCCGGTGAACAGGTTCTTGCCGCCCTTGGCCAGCGACTGATGCACGTGCATGCCGCTGCCGTTGTCGCCGACCAGCGGCTTGGGCATGAAGGTCACCGTCTTGCCGTAGGCGTGAGCGACGTTCCAGATCACATACTTGAGGATCTGATTCTGATCCGCGCGCGCCACCAGCGTGTTGAAGCGGGTGCCGATTTCGCACTGGCCGGCGGTGGCCACTTCGTGGTGGTGCACTTCGACTTCGACGCCCATCTCCTGCAGCGCCAGACACATGGCGGCACGCAGATCGTGCAGGGAGTCGATCGGCGGGACGGGGAAGTAGCCGCCCTTGACCGTCGGGCGATGGCCGATGTTGCCGTCTTCGAACACTTTCTCGGAGTTCCACGACGCTTCGTCGGAATCGATCTTGTAGAAGGCGCCCTGCATGCCTGCGCCCCAGCGCACGTCATCGAAGATGAAGAATTCGGGTTCGGGACCGAAGAAGGCGGTATCGGCGATCTTGGTCGACTTCAGGTAGGCTTCGGCGCGCTTGGCGATGGTGCGCGGGTCGCGCTCGTAGCCCTGCATGGTGTTCGGTTCGAGAATGTCGCAGGTGATGTTCAGCGTCGGCTCATCGGTGAAGGGATCCAGCACCGCGGTATTCGGATCGGGCATGAGCACCATGTCGGATTCCTGGATGCCCTTCCAGCCGGCGATGCTCGAGCCATCGAACATTTTGCCATCCTTGAAGAGTGCGGCATCGACCTGCGAAACGGGCATCGAGAGATGCTGTTCCTTGCCGCGGGTATCGGTGAATCGAAGGTCAACGAATTTGACCTCGTTGTCCTTCAGCATCTTCAAGACCTTTTGACTCATTGCTTTCTGTCCTCTCCGGTTGGTATGGGGTTATGGCGCTTCATATTCGCGCTTTATGCTCGTGCCATAGCAGTTTCTATGCCATGAAAAAAATTGCGAAATCTCATTGGGTTGACGGGAAATAGGATGGGGTCTCGCGAGGCATTTGCACTGTTTTGATGCGTTGTTGCGCTATTATGGTGCGTTTGTTCAGGGTTTGCACACCTGCAAGACGATCTCGATCTCGTCGCCGCACTGTTCTGTGCTCAGAAGCCGGTGCCCATTGATTCTGCACCAGGCGGGAATGTCGCTGAGCGTACCGGGATCGGTGCAGATCACCTTGAGACGTTCGCCGTCGCCCAGCCCCGCGACCGTGTTCTGGGTGCGAATCACCGGGATCGGGCACAACTGGTGGCGCACGTCGAGGATATGGGGTTCCATTCAGATATACCAGTTGGCCGGAATGTCGTTCTGCGCCAGGGGGCGCACGTCCAGCAGGCGCGTGGCGCCATCGGTATCGACGACTTCCATCTGTACGCACTCGGCGTCGCGGCCCTGGCCGAAGCGGGCGACGAGGCTGGCGGCAAGCTCGAGGTCGTCATCGTTCTGCGCGGTGCCGTCCAGCAGGGCGAGCGGACCGACGTGGCTGAGCGCGCGGAAGGAAATGAAGCGCTTGCGGTAGCCTTCGAGGAATTTGTTTTCCCCGTCCTCACGGCCGACGATGAGCTTGAAATGCGGGCGCGGGCGCAGGTGCCGTCCGACCTTGAGCAGCATGATGTCGTCGAACTCGTAATCCCGGCGGCCGCGGCTCGTCCACAGATCGGTGATCTTGGCGGTGTACTGCTCGTTGGTGAGAAAGCAGCAGCCGCCGGCGGGCTGGGCATAGTCGTGCAGGCCGTAGCGGTTGGCCAGTTCGATCTGCGGTTTGCGGTTGCGGCCGTTGAAATCGAGCAGTTTGTCGCGCTGCACCCAGCCTTCGCGTTCGGGCAGGGTGGGCGGCAGCAGCCGCGCCGACAGCGGCCGCAGCAGACGATCGTTGGCGCCGGATTCGCGCGCCACCACCGGCATCGTGTCGCGGCGCTGGGACATCGGGCGCTGGCCGACGACCTCGCCGGTGATGATGAAGTCGAAGCCGCTCTGCTCCATCCATTCGCGCGCCTTGCGCACCATGAAACCCTTGCAGTCGAGACAGGGGTTCATATGCGCACCATAACCGTGCTTGGGATTGAGGACGACGTCCTTGTATTCCTCGATGACGTCGATGATGTGCAGCTTGATGCCGAGCTGTTCGGCGACCCACAGCGCGTTGTTGCGCTTCGGCCGCGAGCGCTCGCGATCCTTGCGGCGGATGGCATGCGTGTGTCCTTCGACACAGAAGCCGGTGAAGAAATTGATGCCTTCGACGTGGATGCCCTGGTCCTGAATGACGCGGACGGCCAGCATGGAATCCAGCCCGCCGGAAATCAGGGCCACGGCCTTGCGAACGGTCGCCATTGCGCTGAGAGGACCTAGATACGAAGAAGCGGCAATGATAGCGCAAATCGTGGCGCCGGGGGAGGCGCGCCGAGGGAGAGTGCAGGATGAGGCGTGCCTACATCAGGGGGCGCATTTCGTCGCTGGGCGAGCGGACCGGAATGGCGCTGGTGAGGGAGCGGATGTAGCGCAGGGCGCGGTCGCTGCCGGTATCGTCCCACAGCTCGAAGGCATGGAGCGGGGTCAGCGCCGCGCCTTCCTCGCCCAGCTCGCGCATGGTGTGCAGCAGTTCGATCAGCGGTACGAAGTTCATGGCGAGCCGCGCGTAGAGCATGCCGGTGTCATCCGGCAGCAGTTCCTGTAGCTGCTGGTAGGCGGTGCGGCCCAGGCTGACGAAGTAGCTCAGCCGCACCATGCGCTGCGCCGCCTGTTGTGGAAACAGCCCGGCGAAAAGCAGGCACTGCTCGCCGATGTCACGCAGATAGGCGGGGCGCGACTTGCCTTCCGGTTGCTGCGTCAATTGGTCGAGTGCGAGCAGGCCGGAGGCCAGCTCCGGACGCATGGCGATGCGGATGAGCAGCTGGACCAGATAGTCCTCGGTGCCGCGATCGAGTACGTGGCCCGTGAGCGCTTCGGCCTGGCTGAGCAGCAGGTGCCATTGCGCTTCGGACGAGGGGTCTGCCGTCAGCTTCAGTTCCATGACTTATACATCGGCAGGGCCGCGATGCCCCTTAGTGCCGCCATGCGCCGCTGAAGAAGCTTGCGGCTGATTCTAGGCAGTTGATAAGATTGCCAATCCCCTTTGCCCGCCATGGGCAAGGGATTCATGCGGATTAAGGAAACCATGCCAGTGAACGCGGATATCGCCACATTCCAGGGGCTCATACTCGCGTTGCAGCGCTATTGGATCGAACAGGGTTGCGTGTTGCTGCAGCCGCACGATATGGAGGTCGGCGCCGGCACGTTCCATCCCGCCACTTTCCTGCGCGCGATCGGCCCGGAGCCCTGGAGCGCGGTCTACGTACAACCTTCGCGTCGTCCCACCGACGGACGCTATGGCGAGAACCCCAATCGCCTGCAGCACTATTATCAGCTTCAGGTCGTCATCAAGCCGTCGCCGGCCGAGATGCAGGAGCTCTATCTCGGCTCGCTCTATCGTCTCGGCATCGATCCGCTGGTGCACGATATCCGTTTCGTCGAGGACAACTGGGAATCGCCCACGCTCGGCGCCTGGGGACTCGGCTGGGAGGTCTGGCTCAACGGCATGGAAGTGACGCAGTTCACCTATTTCCAGCAGATCGGCGGACTCGACTGCCGCCCGGTGACCGGTGAGATCACTTACGGTCTGGAGCGGATAGCCATGTATCTGCAGGGCGTCGAGAGTGTCTACGACCTGGTCTGGACCCGCGACGGGCCGGCGGGCGCGGTGACCTACGGGGATGTTTTTCACCAGAACGAGGTGGAGATGTCGGCCTACAATTTCGAGCAGGCCAATGTGCCGGCGCTGTTCGCTTCGTTCGATACGCTGGAGGCGGAAAGCAGCCGCCTGATCGAGGTCGGTCTGCCGCTCGCGGCCTATGAAATGATGCTCAAGTGTTCCCATACCTTCAATCTGCTCGATGCGCGCCATGCCATCAGCGTGACGGAGCGCGCGCGTTACATCGGTCGGATCCGCGCGCTGTCGGAGGCGGTGGCGCGGCGCTACTATGAACGCCGCGAAGCGCTCGGCTTCCCGATGTGCGGCGGAGCGGGCGCATGAGCGCGGGCGACAGCTTTCTGCTCGAAATCGGCACCGAGGAACTGCCGCCACGGGCGCTGCGCGGTTTGAGCGAGGCGCTGGGCGAGGCCTTGCGTCTCGGCCTGGGCAAAGCGCGGCTCGGCTTCGAGAGTGCGCAGGTCTATGCCACGCCGCGCCGCCTGGCGGTGCTGGTCGCGGGCCTGATGGCCGCGCAGCCCGATAGCGTGGAAGAGCGGCGCGGCCCGGCACTCGCCGCGGCCTTCGACGGCGACGGCAATCCGAGCAAGGCGGCGCAAGGTTTCGCGCGTTCCTGCGGTGTGGCGGTCGATGCGCTGGAAACGATGGAAACCGACAAGGGCGCCTGGCTGGTGTTCCGTGCCCAGCAGCGCGGGCGTGCCGTGCAGGAACTGCTGCCCGGCATCGTGGCCGAAGCGCTGGCCGCGCTGCCCATTCCGCGGCGCATGCGCTGGGGTGCGATGGACGAGGCTTTCGTGCGCCCGGTGCACTGGCTGATCATGCTGTACGGCGGCGAAGTGGTGCCGGCCCGTCTGTTTGGCCTGAATGCGGGGCGCGACAGCCGCGGACACCGCTTCCATCACCCCGACAGGATCACGCTGGCGGAGGCCACGGCCTACGCGCCGCTGCTGGCGACCCAGGGCCGAGTGGTGGTCGATTTCGCGCAGCGCCGCGAAGCGGTGCGCGCGCAGGTGATGGAAGCGGCCGCCGCGCTCGGTGCGCGGGCCGAAATCGACCCGGCACTGCTCGATGAAGTGACCGCGATGGTGGAGTGGCCGAGTGCGGTGACCGGACGTTTCGAGGAGCGCTTTCTGCAGGTGCCGGAGGAAGCGCTGATATCGGTGATGAAAGCGCACCAGAAGTATTTTCATCTGCGCGGCGAAGACGGCCGCCTGCTGCCCGCTTTCGTCACGGTCATCAATGTCGATAGCCGCGATCCCGACACGGTCCGCGCCGGCAATGAGCGCGTCATCCGTCCGCGTTTCAGCGATGCGATGTTCTTCTGGGATCAGGATCGCAGGCACCCGCTCGCGCAGCGCATGTCTGCCCTGAAGCAGGTGGTGTTCCAGCGCGGACTCGGTACGCTGCACGACAAGAGCGAGCGGGTCGCGATACTGGCGCGCGAGATCGCCGCCGCCATCGGTGGCGACGCGCTGCGGGCCGAGCGCGCTGCGCTGCTTTCCAAATGCGATCTGCTGAGCGATATGGTCGGCGAGTTCCCCGAGCTCCAGGGCGTCATGGGCGGTCACTACGCGCGGCATGACGGTGAGCACGCGGAAGTCGCGCAGGCGCTGGCCGAGCAGTACCAGCCGCGCGCGGCCGGCGACGCCTTGCCGGCGAGCGCCACGGGCCAGGCGCTCGCCATCGCCGACAAGCTGGACACGGTGGTCGGCGTATTCGGCATCGGGCAGGCGCCGACGGGCGACAAGGATCCTTTTGCGCTGCGCCGCGCGGCGCTCGGCGTGGTCAGGATCATGATCGAGCGCGGGCTCGCGCTCGATCTGCACGCGCTGATCGCGACGGCGTTCGATTCCTACCGGACGCAGTCCGCCCGCATCGACAGCGGCGCCGAGCTGAAGGAGCAGACCTACGCTTTCATCATGGAGCGGCTGCGTTCGTATTATCAGGAGTCTGGCATCGGCAGCGAGGTCTTCGAGGCTGTGTTCTCCCGCCGTCCCGCCCGTCCGCTCGATTTCGACGCGCGCATCCGTGCCGTGCAGGCTTTCCGCGCGCTGCCGGAGGCGGCGAGCCTGGCGGCGGCCAACAAGCGCATCGCCAATATCCTGCGCAAGATCGATGAGCCGGTGCCCGACGGGGTGGACGATGCGCTGCTGCGCGAGCCTGCCGAACGCGAGCTGGCCGCAGCGGTACGCATTCTGAAGGAGCAGCTGATGCCCTTGATCGCCGCTGGCGACTATGCGGCCGTTCTCGGTCGTCTGGCCGGATTGCGCGCCGTCGTGGATGCCTATTTCGATACCGTGATGGTGATGTGCGACGATGCGCCGCTGCGCCGCAACCGGCTCGCGCTGTTGCGCGATCTGCAGCAGCTGTTCCTGAACGTCGCCGACCTGTCCGCATTGTCGCTCGCGCAGAGCGATCCCCGGGAACGCTGATGCGCCTGGTCGTCCTCGGCCGCGATGGCGTGATCAACGAGTGGCGCGCCGGTGGCGTGCATGTGCCGGACGCGTGGCGGGCACTGCCGGGAAGCATGGCGGCGATCGCACGGCTTTATCACGCGCATTTCCACGTCGTCGTCGTGCACAATGAGCCGGCGATCGGTGAAGGGGGGATGGACAGTGCCGATCTGCTGAACATCCACGCCCTCATGCTCGATGAATTGACCGCTGCCGGCGGCCGATTGGATACGATTCTCTATTGCCCGCATCGCGCGGACGAGGACTGCGACTGCCGCCTGCCCCGGACCGGCTTGTTGCTGGAACTCGGACGTCGCCTGGAAGTCGATCTCACCGGCGTCGCGCTCATCAGCGATTCACTGGAGGGCATGCAGGCGGCGCTGACGCTCAGGATGCGGCCGATGCTGGTCATGAGCGGCCGTGCCGCCGCGCTCGACGAACAGGCGCTGCGCGCGCTGGTGGGCGTGGAGATACATGCCGATCTGGCGGCTGCCGTGAGCGCGCTGCTGGCGCCGCAGGAAATACACTGACCATGCGCGTGCTGGGTTCCGTGGCGTTTGCCCTGACCATGTGGTTGTCGATCCTGGTCTTCGCTCCCCTGGCGGTGCTGACCTTTCCCCTGCCCTTGTCCGCGCGCTATCGCTTCATTACGCAGTGGGCGTTTTTCAACCTGTGGACGCTGAGACTGTTTTGCGGTGTCCACTATCGGGTGGAGGGCGCGGAGCATATCCCGCCTGGCCCCGCCATCGTTTTCTGCAAGCATCAGTCGACCTGGGAGACGCTGGCCCTGCAGAGCATCTTCCCGCATCAGATATGGCTGCTCAAGCGCGAGCTGTTGTGGGTGCCGCTGTTCGGCTGGGGGCTGGCGATGCTCGATCCGATCGCCATCGACCGGCGTGCGGGCCGCAAAGCGGTCACCCAGCTGATAGAGCAGGGGCGGCGGCATCTCGATGCCGGGCGCTGGGTGATCATTTTCCCCGAGGGTACCCGCGTCGCTTCCGGTCAGACCGGCCGTTACGGCATCGGCGGCGCGGCATTGGCGCAGAGTACCGGTTATCCGGTGGTGCCGGTGGCGCACAATGCGGGGCAGTTCTGGCCGCGGCGCCGTTTTCTCAAGCGCCCCGGCACGGTGCGGCTGGTCATCGGCCCTCTCATCCACACCGAGGGCAAATCCGCGGAGCAGATCCGCGATGAGGCGCGCGACTGGATCGAAACCGAGACTCGCGCCATCGAACAGGGCGCGTCCTGATAGTCAGCGGGGCGCTTGCCGCTCCGCCTGTCGTTCCGTCTGTTGCGCTGCCCGCGCCAGACGCGCGAACTCCTCCAGGCCGAGCTGTTCGGCGCGCAGGCCGGCGTCGACACCGCTCGCCGTGATTTCTTCTCCGCTCAACAGACCGCGCAAGGTATTGCGCAGCGTTTTGCGGCGCTGTGAAAACGCCATGCGCACGACCAATGCGAACAGCCCGGGGTCGGCTTCCACCGCAGGCTGGCGGCGCGGTATCAGGCGGATGAAGGCCGATTCCACTTTCGGCGGCGGATTGAATGCGCCCGGGCCGATGGTGAACAGGCGCGCGGCTTCGCAGTGATACTGGATCATGACGCTGAGGCGACCGTAATCGCGGCTGCCGGGCGGTGAAACCATGCGGTCGACGACTTCCTTCTGCAGCATGAAATGCATGTCGGCGATGCAATGGCTCTGTTCGAGGAAACGGAACAGCAGCGGTGTCGAGATGTTGTAGGGCAGATTGCCGACGATGCGTGCGCGCGCGCCGTTGCTGATGGCGCACAGATCGGCTTCCAGCGCGTCTTCATGGTGTACATTCAGGCGGCCGTCGTTGGCCGCGGCCATGCGCTGGAGTCCGGGAATCAGGTCGCGGTCGAATTCGATGGCGTCGATGCATGCGCCGGCGGCGAGCAGCGGCAGGGTGATGGCGCCCTGGCCGGGACCGATTTCGATCAGCCGCTGTCCGGGTTGTGGGCCAATGACGGCGACGATGCGCGCGATGGTGCCGGCGGCGTGCAGAAAGTGCTGTCCCAGTCGCTTCTTGGGCGTGGTGCGCATGTTCAACTGCGGCGGTCTTGCGTGCGTCGTCGCCGCGCCGCCATGTCGCGCGCGGTGTCCAGCGCGTAAAGCATGCTGCCGATGTCGGCCTGCCCGCTGCCGGCGAGCGTGAGCGCGGTACCGTGATCGACTGAAGTGCGGATGATCGGCAGGCCGAGGGTGACGTTCACCGCCTGATTGAAACCCTTGTGCTTGAGTACCGGCAGGCCCTGATCGTGGTACATGGCGACGACGAGATCATGGGCGGCGAGCAGGTCGGGGAGAAAAGCCGTATCGGCCGGTTGGGGGCCACTGATGCTGACGCCTTCGTTGCGCAGCGTGGCGATTGCCGGCGCGATGTGCTCGTCGTCTTCGCTGCCGAGTTCCCCGCTTTCGCCGGCGTGCGGGTTGAGGCCGCAGACCAGGATGCGCGGCTGGTCGATGCCGAAGTGATGGCGTAGATCGTGTATGGCGATCCGCAGGGTCGTTTCCACCCGTTCATGGGTGACGGCGGCGGCAACGTCACGCAAGGGCAGGTGCGTGGTCACGAGGGCGACGCGCAGGCCCGGCGTCGCCAGCATCATCACGACCTGCGGCGTATGGGTGAGTTGCGCCAGATATTCGGTATGGCCGGTGAAAGGGATGCCGGCCTGATTGATGGCCGCTTTGTGTACCGGGCCGGTGACCAGTGCGTCGAATTCGCCGGCAAGACAGCCTGACACCGCTCGTTCCAGCGTCGCCAGCACATAGCGGGCATTGGCCGGATCGGCGATGCCGCAGGGCCCGGCATGGGCGCGCTGTACGGGCAATACCGTCAGCCTGCCGGCGCCGGTTTGCGCGGTGACGTCCGGCCGGTATTCGACGATGTCGACCGCCAGCCGCAGCAGCTGTGCCCGTTCGCGCAACAACGCCGGATCGGCGATGACGACGAGTTCGGCTGCGTTCGTTGCCGCGTTTCGCTGCGCGGCGATCTGTACGCAGATGTCGGGGCCGATGCCGGCGGGTTCGCCGGCGGTGATCGCTATTTTCGGCCTGATCCGCTCCGCGTGCACGACGTCGCGCGGCTCAGATGCGGAATTCGACATAGGCTTCTTCACGCAGTCGCCGCAGCCAGCTGGCGTGTTCTTCTTCCGCCTTGCGCCGGAAGATCGATTCGCGCGCGGTGTCGCGCGTGAATTCCTCGGTGTTGTCGTGCTGGCGGCGGTCGAGAACCTGGACCAGATGCCAGCCGAAGCGCGATTTGACCGGCTCTCCGATTTCCTGCGGAGCGAGCGATGCCATCATGTCTTCGAATTCCGGCACCATCTGCCCGGCTTCCACCCAGCCCAGATCGCCGCCGCGCGAAGCGCTGCCGGGATCTTCGGAATGGCGGCGCGCGAGTTCGGCGAAATCTTCTCCGGCCAGTGCGCGCTCGCGCAACTCGAGCAGCGTGCTGCGCGCCTGCTCATCACCGCGCAGCTCGTTGGTGGTGACGAGGATATGTCTCGTCTGAGTCTGGGTGACCATGCGGCGCGTACCGGCGCGGTGATCGAGCAGCCGGATGATGTGAAAGCCGCTGCTGCTGCGGATCAGATCGCTGGTATCGCCGGCACGCATCTGCAGCACCAGATCGGCGAACAGAGTCGGTATCTCGTTCGCCTTGCGCCAGCCGAGATCGCCGCCGTCGAGCGCCTGCTGGCCGTCGGACGAGGCGATGGCGACCTGGCTGAAGTCGTTGCCCGCCCGCAGCTCGTCGAGCACTGTGCGCGCTCTTTGCTGCGCGGTCGCGATCTGTTCGGGCGTTGCTGCGTCGGGGAGGGCGATCAGGATGTGGCCGATCCGGTATTCGTCGTTGCTTTGCCCCTGGCGGCGCTGGATGGCGATGAAATTGTCCACTTCCTGCTCGGTGACGTTGACGCGGGAGTCGACATGCTGCTGGCGCAGTCTGACCAGGATCATCTCCTTGCGGATATTCTCGCGGAAGAGCGCAAAGTCGTAGCCTTCTTCCTGCAGTACGTCGCGGAATTCGGTGAGGGAAAGGCGGTTCTGCGTCGCGATACCGTTGATCGCCTGGTTGAGCGCTTCATCGTCGACGAGTACGCGCATCTCTTCGGCGAGCTGGAGCTGGATCTGTTCCAGGCTCATGCGTTCGAGCACCTGACGTTGCAGCACATTCTCCGGTGGCAGCGTGATGCGCTGCTGGCGCAGCTGCGCCTTGATGGTGCGGATCTGCTCGTTGAGTTCGGTCTGCGTGATGATGTCGTCATTGACGATGGCAACGACACGGTCGACGTCGATGACGGTGGCCTGCGCCGTCATGGTGGCCGCGATGAACAGCAGCGGCAGCAGTCGGGGCAATAAACTTTTTTTCATGGGTGCGGGTCCGAAGTGGATATTGCGGCGGTGCGGTGTGACGGGACGATGCTGTATCGCGCCGCGCGTTGGGGCGCCCGATGGAAGGCGCCCCCGGCGCTGCCAGCGATGCCGATCAGTCGCTCGATCAATCGCCCAATCAATTGCCTAGGATACCACGTTCGAGCAGGCTTTCGAGATCGTCCCCGAGGCTGGCGAGCCCGATGAATTCGATCTGCAGATAGATACTGCGGTTGTATTCCGCGGCGACTGCGCCCGTGGTGGTGCTGTCGAGGTAGCGCCGGTTGACGATGCGCGCCCGCCAGCAGCAGCTGCGGTATTCGACGCCGGCCAGGGTTTCCAGGGTACGCTCATCGTGCAGGGAGTAGTTGTGCCGCGCCACCATGTGCCAGCGCCGGCCGAGTGGCCACAGTACGGTGAGGTCGGTTTGTTCCAGGGAGCTTTCGCGGAACCGGTACGAGGCATTGATGAGGCTGCGCGGCGCCGGCCGGTACTGCAGCGCAATCCCCCCCATATCTATGCGCTCGAGTTCCTCGCTGTGGCGGGCGTCGAGGCGGAGGGAGAGCGTGGAAGTGATGGCCGCATTGGCCTCGGCGACGATGTCCGAGGTGCGCGCGGTGGCGGCAGCAGCGGTGCCGGCGGTTTGTACTTCGCGATCGCGGAAATAATGGATGCGGCCGATGCCGGCCTGCAGGCGTTCACGCCCCGTCTGCATGTCGATCAGGCGCGTGACGAGCGCGGTGCTGAGCTGGTTGGCGTCGCCGACGCGATCGGCGCCGTTGAACCGGTTGTCTCTGAACAACTGGGTGAAATTGAAATCGGGGATGCCGGTATCGAACAGCGGCAGCTGGTCCTGATTCCGGTAGGGAGTGTGAAGATAGTACAGGCGCGGTTCCAGCGTCTGGAGCAGGGAGCGCCCGCCCCATTGAACGTTGCGTTCGAGGAAGACGCCGGCATCCACCGTGAATACCGGCAGGGTCCGGTTTGGCGCGCGTTCGCTGCCGTCGATGTCGTCGAGTTCATAGCGCGTATGGCGCAGCGACAGCGTCGGCTGCAGGTAGGCGGCCATGGTGTACATGGGCAGGCTCAGCGCCGGCTGGATTTCCAGGCGGCGACCTTCGATGCGGTTGTTGTGGCGGAAATCGACATAGCTGCTGGTGAGCCGGTAGTTGGGCCGGAAATTGTATTCAGGCAACTGGCTGCGAAACATCAGCGCGGGCGCCTGGCGATAGGGGCGCCGCGCGGCGGTGATGGTTTCGTCGACGGTCTGGTAGCGCTGTATGCGTGCCGAGGCCATCCAGGTGTTGGCCTGGTAGTTGGCGATCGCGCGCTGATCGAGATGGGTGATGGCGGTGGTGCTGAGATTGTTGCCGAAATCGCGGAAGTATTCGGCGTCGGAGACGCGGTTGTAATCGACGTCGAAGGTCAGTCCGGCGGCCGGATATCCGCTGTGGCGGTAGCCGAGCAGGCTGCGCTTGCGCTGCTGCACCCGGTCGTCACCCAGATAGGACAGGGTGATGTGGCCGTCGCTGCCGGGGTTGAGATAGCGGAGCTCCGATTCCAGCATCGTGCCGCGATCACTCATGATGCGTGGCGTCAGCGTGGCGTCGTAGCGCGGCGCGAGGTTCAGATAATACGGCATGGAGAATTCCACCCCGTTGCGTGAAGAATCACGCAGCCTGGGCGGAAGGAGCCCCGATTTGCGCCGGTCGTCGATGGGGAAGCTCAGCCAGGGTGTATACAGGAACGGTACGCCCATGAAGGAGAGCGAAACATGATGCGCCGTGCCGGTGCCGGTGCTGCGGTCGAGCTTGACCCTGCCCGCGCGCAGCAGCCAGCTCTCATTGCCGGGGTCGCAGGTGGTATAGCGTGCGCTGCGCAGATGAGTGGTGTTGCGATCGAGGAAGTGCGCGTTCTGCGCTTCTCCGCGCGCGTGCCGGTCGAAGAGGCGGAAGCGGGCGTTGTCGATTTCCCCGCTATCGTCGTCGAGATAGATCTCGCCGCGGTCGCCGTCGAGCAGAATGTCGCCGCGCAGATAACGCACATTGCCCTGCGCCTGTACCCGCGCTGAGTGTCGTTCGTATGTCGCGGTGTCGGCCTGCAGCATTTGACCGTCGCTCAGTGCTTCGACGCTGCCGGTCATGGTGACGATGTCATCTTCATTGCTGATGGCTTCGTCGGCGGTCAGTACGGTGAGGCCGGGGGAGCGGGCGGGAAGCACCGGGACGAGGGGGCGGGGATCCGGACGGCACAGGCCGAAAGTATGGAGATCCTGCCCGCCTGCCATCCCATTGGCCATCACCGGCGCGGCGGCGCCGGTGTACAGGCACAGCAGCAGTAGCGCGGCGCTGATCGATGGCTGCGTCAGCCGCGGAGACAGGGGTGCGGTGCAGGCAGTGCCCGGAGCGGACGCGAGGGATGGCTGAGATGGCAAACCCCTGTTCCTCGGGATTCTGTATTTTTTCTGAATGATCAGCGCGTTATTGTTGATGATCCGCAAGCGGCCTGTCAAACGCCGATGGCGCCGGGCCAAGGTGTGATACCGGTCTCTCTTTCCGTGGGCGTACATCACGAATCGCGAAAATCCCCATTATGCCGTCAGCCGCAGCGCCGATAGTCAATGAGGAGTCTGGAGCCCCAGATGAAAAGCGTGACGGCGACGCGTGATGATGTGCTGTATCCACTCGGAGGTAATATCCCCATGAGCATGCCCCAGACCAGCAAGACCGCCGCGGGTGTGTCGTCGCCTCCGGTTTCCGCCGGCGACAGAGATCCACCCGCAAGCCAGCCTTTGCTCGATATCCGGGCGCGTATCCGGCGTCTGGAAAAACTCCCGCCGATGCCGGAAATGACGCACAAGATTTTCAGGCTGAGCAGCAATCCGCATGCCGATGTGAAGGAACTGGTGCAGATCGTCGGGCTCGATCCCAGTCTGGCCACGCAGGTCATGCGTTATGCTGCATCGCCTTTCTTCAGCTATCAGGGCAAGGTCGATTCGGTACACACGGCCGTTACCCGCGTCCTCGGCTACAACACGGTTTTGAATCTGGCGCTGGGCGCGACGGCGGCTCGCGCCTTCAAGATACCGCGCAATGTTCCGCTCGGACTCGATTCGTTCTGGCGCCACGCGATCTACAGCGCGGCGCTGGTGCAGGCGTTGAGCAGCGCGGTGCCGAAGGAAATGCGCCCGCCCGCGGGTCTGGCCTATCTGGCCGGTCTTCTGCACAATTTCGGACACTTGCTGCTCGGCCATCTGTTCAAGCAGGAATTCCTGATCCTCAACAAATTCATCCTCAAGTACCCGGACAAACCCATCGAGCTGATCGAGCGGCGCGTGCTGGGGACCGATCATGCCGTCATCGGCGCCTGGCTGATGGAGGCCTGGCGTCTGCCGGAAGAGATCGTCATCGCGACGCGCGAGCATCACAACGCGCAGTACCAGGAAATCCATGCCGTTTATCCCCAGTTGGTGTTCCTGGCCGACCGTTTGCTCAAGCTGCACGGGATGGGGGACGCTTGCGATGCGCAGGTGCCCGCAGCGATCTACGATTCGCTGGGGATCGGCGAATACCAGGCGACCGCGATCACCGGTCGTATCATGGAAGGGGCCGAAGGGCTGGAGCAGATGGCGATGAGTTTCGGCGCCGCCGCTTGAGAAGCGGGCGGCGCCCGCTGAAGACAGGCGCCGCCAGAGACGTTTTTATTCCTTTACGCGGAATTCAGCCGGCCGCCTGTCGCGGCTCAGCCGTATCCGTATCCGACGCGCATACCTGAGCGTAATCCTGGTATCCCGGGAAGACCGCGCCTTCGGCGCAATAGCGGCATTTCGGATTCTTGCGCACCTTCATCTCGGTGAAGCGCGCCGACAACGCGTCGTAGTGAAGCATGCGCCCGACCAGCGGCTGACCCAGTCCCAGCAGTATCTTGATGGTTTCCACTGCCTGCAGCAGGCCCAGTGTTCCCGGCATGACGCCGAGCACGCCGGCTTCGGCGCAGGACGGTGCGAATTCCGGCGGCGGCGGCTCCGGGAACATGCAGCGGTAACAGCCGCTGCTGTACTTCTCATAGGCTGGCCAGAAAACCGTGATCTGGCCTTCGAAGCGGTACACGGCGGCATGGATGTTGGGCTTGCCGAGCTTTACGCAGGCATCGTTGACGAGGTAGCGGGTGGCCAGGTTGTCGGACCCGTCGACGATGACATCGTAGTCGGCGAAAATTTCTTCCACGTTGCTGCTGTCGAGGTGGGTTTCATAGGCGTTGATCCGGATCTTCGGATTGAGCGCCTGCAGTGCGACAGTGGCGGATTTGACCTTGGGCATGCCGACGCGTTCTTCGGTATGCAGGATCTGGCGCTGAAGATTGCTGCGATCGACGACGTCGTGATCGACCAGGCCCAGCGTGCCGACACCGGCTGCGGCCAGATAATAGGCGGACGGCGAACCCAGTCCGCCGGCGCCGATCAGCAGCACTTTGCTTTCGAGCAGCTTGATCTGTCCTTTTTCACCCACGTCCGGCATCAGCAGATGGCGCGAGTAACGCTCGCGGGCTTCGGCGTCCAGGGTGGCGGGGATTTCGAAGGGATGTCCTTCGTTTTTCCAGCGGCTGAAGCCTCCGGCCACCGAGCGCACATTCTGGTAACCCATGTGCTTGAGTGTTTCCGCGGCGAACAGCGAACGCACGCCGCCGGCGCACATGACCAGCACCGGCTGTTCGAAATCAGGGATGGCATCTTCCACGCGCAGTTCGAGGAAGCTGCGCCCCAGCCGCACGGCCCCCAAGGGGCTGCCCTGGGCGACTTCGTCGGTGTCGCGGACATCGAGCAGTGTGGCGCCGGACTTGCTCTGCGCCTGAAGAGCTTCGGCAGGTGTGATTTCCGCAATCGATCCACGCAACTCGGTCAGTCGACGATCTTTGGCCTTCATTATGACCTCCAGCCTAATAAGCTTGTGCTTGTGCGTATTACAGGACTACGGGCGTGCCTGGTGTTGCGCCGGCGCCCTGGTGCTTCGTGCGGGTGATTTCCTGGGTGTCTGAGAGCGAATTATCCGCAGATTATACCCCCGCGAACCGATCTCGGCATCTTTTGGGGCGCCGGGCTCGTATCAGGCGCTTACCCTGTGCCGTACAGATGTTCATGCCGCTTTTCCGCGCAGCTTGCGCATTGCGGATCCTGCAGCAGGGATGCCGTGTGCCATGTCATGCGCGCGGCGTCGAAACGCAGCAGGCGGCCGCATAAGGTATCGCCCAGCCCGAGGAGGATCTTGAGCGTCACGACGGCCATCATCGAGCCGATGACGCCGGTGAGCGGTGCGAGCACGCCGCTGGCGGCGCAGCTTTCGCCCGCCAGGCTGCTGTCCCGGTCGGGGTAGAGGCAGTTCAGGCACGGGCTGTCGCCGCGGCGATGGTCGAAACAGCTGATCTGACCCTGCAGGCGGATGGCTGCGCCCCAGACGAGCGGTTTGCGCCGGGCGATGCAGGCGGCATTGAGTGCGAAGCGGGTGTCGAAGTTGTCGCTGGCGTCGAGGATGACATCCGCTCGCTCCGCCTCGCGCTCCATGTCTGCCCGGCTCAGGCGCGAGGGGATCGTGCTGATGCGCACGCCGGGGTTGATGGCATGCAGGGTTTCGCGCGCCGAGTCGGTTTTCAGCCTGCCCAGGTCGGGGGTGGCGTGCAGGATCTGGCGCTGTAGATTGCCGAGATCCACATGGTCGTGATCGCCGATGATGAGATGTCCGATACCGCTGCCGGCGAGGTACATGGCGGCGGGCGATCCGAGCCCGCCCGCCCCGACGATGAAAACCGTGGCCTCGAGCAGCCTGCGCTGCCCTTCGATATCGATCTCGGGCAGCAGCATGTGCCTGCTGTAGCGTTGCAGCTGCTCATGGTCCATGGCGGACCACTGACACACGTTTCTCAGAATGTATAGGAATAGCAGCAGTCCTGCGGTGTGCGGCCGTCATCGGCCCAGCCGCCGAGCAGATAGATGGTGCGTCCGAGTACCGCTACGCCCATGGCGGCGAGTGGCTGGGGGATCGGCGGCAGCAGATGCCAGCGTTTGCCGGTCGGATCGTAGCAGGCGCAGTGGGCGCTGATGCCGTCGCCGCTGTAGCCGCCGAATATGAACGGCTGCCCCGCCGCCATGCATGCGCCGGCGCCGGCGGCGGTCCAGGGGAGATTCAGTGTCTCGCGCGACCATGCGCCCGTGCTCGGATCATAGGCTTCGATGTGATCGAAGTTGTTGAAACCCTCGGGCGTGAAGGCGACGCCTCCCAGGGTCAGAATGCGGCCGTTGATGACGACGGCGTCGAGGGCGAAGCGCGGCGTGGGCAGCGGCGCGATCTGTTCCCATGTGCCGGCGTCAAGATTCAGTCGCTCACAGAAATCGAAGCCCGGGTCGGTCTTGGGGCCCGACAGGGTGGCATCGGGATGGTGGCCGCCGAGGATATAAATATGGTTGTCCAACAGGGCGCCGGCCGGATAGTCGTGCGGCATGATCATGTCGGGACCCTTGGTCCAGCGGTCTTCTTCCGGGTAGTAGATTTCAGTGGTGCGCAGGAAGCGGAAGGTTCCGTTCTCCTGCTTGAAGCCGCCGCCGATGATGTAGATGGCGTTGCCGACGGTGAGTGCGATGGCGCCAGAACGCAGGGTCGGCATGTCGGCCCCGTAGCTCCAGGCATTGGTGGCGGGATCGTAAATGATGACGGAATTGAGGCTCTTGAAGTTCGGGCCGCCACCGCCGAAGCCGTAGATCTTGCCGCCGAAGGTCGCTGTCGGGCAGTGTGAGCGCGCCACTGGAAGCGAAGGTCTGACAGTCCAGCTTCCCTGGTGGGTTTCTGCTGCGATATTCGTCATGGAGAGCGCCTTGGGTATGGGTTGAGATAGATGTATATGATTCGTATCCGGCTGGCAAACCTTGAGACGTGGCCATTGTCCAATGAATACGTAGTGCGGGCAAGGCTGATTCGACGCTCCCGATGCTGTCTTAAGATGGGATCGTAACTTATGAAAAAGCCTGTGGATATTCAGGGTGACAAAGGCGCTCTCGGTTCAGTTTTCAGGGGGGCTATGCTAGTATGGATGGCAAGATCCTCAGGCCGAGGAGATGGAACGTGCGGAGCTGGTTGAGGGGATTTTCCCGCACGTAAGGGCATGCAAGCCCCGGGTGGTTTGCGCTCTCCTAAACATAGAGCATCGAGACTCCACCGCCTATCACGTCAGGACGACCCGGCAGTTTGCCTTACCTGGACCTTATTTAAGTATTCATGGATGGCAGCGATAACCTCCATTATGGATGGCGGGCGCGTGGATGCCCTCGTTCCAAGTGGAGGCAGGCGGAGACCTCCAGCCAGGGATGCTGACGACCGAATAACCTAGTGTGCTGGTCGGGATCTGACGAGGGGCCGCTTGTAAATTACTCCATGTGAAGAAGCCCTTGAGGAGAACGTAACATGCTCAATAACTCGCTGAACCAGAAGGCCTACGGTGCCCTGGCGAGCAACTCCGTTTCAGCGCTGCAAGAGAACAATCTCCCTGCCCATCCACTTCCGCCTTTGCAGGACCGCCACGGTCGCACCTTCGATTATGTCCGTATCGCTGTCATCGAGCAGTGCAACCTGCGCTGTACCTACTGTATGCCGGAGGAAGGCGTAAGGTTCAAAGAAAAGGATATGGTCCTGCGCACGGACGAAATCCTGCGCGTGGTGGAAACCCTGGCCCGCATGGGTGTCCGGAAGGTCCGTTTCACGGGTGGAGAGCCGACCGTCAGACCCGATATCGTCGATATCGTCGCCAGGACCGCGCGCGTGCCGGGCGTGAAAGCCGTGCACATGACGACCAACGGTCTGCTGTTCCCCAAATACGCCACGGCGCTGCGCGAAGCAGGCCTGTTCGGCGTCAACATCAGTCTCGATTCGCTGCAGGCGGACAAGTTCGAAACCATTACCCGCCGTACCGGTCTGGAGAAGGTGCTCGAAAGCATAGATCTCGCCGTCGAACTCGGCTTCCCCAGGGTCAAGATCAACGTCGTTCTGATGCGCGGCTTCAATGAGGATGAGCTGCTCGATTTCTGCGAGCTCACCAAGGATCGTCCGATCACGGTGCGTTTTATCGAATTCATGCCGTTCGATGCGCATCAGATCTGGGAAAACGGCCAGCATTTCGCCAGCGCGGCGGATCTCTGCGGGCAGATCGAGCGCCACTATGAGCCGCAGGGACTGGCACCTTCCCAGGGAACCCGTACCGAGCACCATATGTACCAGGTGCCCGGGTATGCCGGTAAGTTCGGCGTCATCCCCGCCTTCACGCGCAGCCTGTGCGGCAACTGTTCACGCATCCGCGTGACCGCCGACGGCAGCATCATGAACTGCCTCTACTCCGAAGAGCCTTATCACCTGCGCGATCTGATCCGCAAGGGTGGCAGCGACGATGACATCGTTGCGCTGTTCCGCAAGGCTTTCGATGAAAAGCACAAGGATGGTTTCGAGGCGAAGAAAGCTGCCAGCGTCGCGGCCAAGATCAACGTGTCCGATATCGAGCGTTCGCGCGCGAGCATGACGCAGATCGGTGGCTGAGGGGCCAGCGGGGATAGTCATAGATCAATAATGAACGCTGGCTGCGGTCGGTGTGTTCGGAATTCAGTGCGAGGAAGAGGCGAGAGATGAGCTACAACGAATTGACCCATTTCAATGCGAGTGGCGAGGCCCATATGGTCGATGTGGGCAGCAAGAGCTCGACGACGCGTGAGGGCGTCGCGGAAGGCCGCATCTATATGCAGCCTGAAACGCTGAAAAAAATCATGGAAGGCAGCCACAAAAAGGGAGACGTGCTGGGTATCGCACGTGTTGCCGGCATCATGGGTGCGAAGAAAACGCCGGAACTGATACCGCTGTGCCATCCCATCATGATCACTTCGGTCGATCTGGAATTGATGGCGGAGCCGGACAAGGATGCGGTTTATTGCAAAGCGGTCGTGCGCTGCAATGGCCAGACCGGCGTGGAGATGGAGACGCTGACGGCAGTGCAGGTGGCGTTGCTGACGATCTACGACATGTGCAAAGCGGTGGACCGCGGTATGGTCATATCCGAGATCGGATTGCTCGAAAAATCGGGCGGCAAGTCGGGACACTGGCGCCGGTCGGCTACGGCCTGACCCTGACGTCATACCGATCATCTTTAGCAGCGAGCAAGGGCTGAATCATGGATATCAAGGTGCGCTATTTCGCGAGTCTGCGTGACCGCATGGGTCGTTCGGAAGATCAGGTGAGTGTCGGTGGGGGCAAGGTGACAGTGGCGGATGTCTGGAGCAAGATTTCCAGTGATCCCATCCCCGAGACCATACTGGTCGCCGTCAATATGGAATACACCGACGCGGGTCACGAACTGAAAGCCGGTGATGAGGTGGCCTTTTTCCCGCCGGTAACGGGAGGTTGAAATGAAAGTCTTCGTTACCAAAGAAACGCTCGATCCCTATAAGGAAGTGCTGGCGTACGAGCGCGAGGCATTGCCGCCGGGCAAGCACGGCGGGGTCGTCACGTTTGTCGGAACGATGCGCGACTTCAACGATGGTCAGGATGTGCGGGCCATGAATCTCGACCACTATCCCGGCATGACCGAGCGGCATATCGAGCGGGTATGCGAGGAGGCGATGGAAGGTTGGGACATCATGGATTGTCTCGTCGTGCATCGGGTCGGCGAGATGGTGCCCACCGATCCTATCGTGCTGGTTGCGGTCTGGTCCGCCCACCGCAAGGATTCTTTCGACGCCTGCCGCTACATCATCAACTATCTGAAAGAGCGCGCGCCGTTCTGGAAATGCGAGTTGACCAAGGAAGGACAGAAGCACTGGGTGGAAAAGAACTCCGAAGACCCCGGTGTTGCCAAGCGGGTCAATCTCAAATCCGCCTGATTCAATCTGATTCGATGAATTTTTCATCTTTCCAAAAGCGCACCCGATGAGGTGCGCTTTTTTTTGATGGGTGCAGGTAGCGGGCGTTTGAAATGGTAGCGCTTGATTGATGGTTACTGCGGCAGGCCCGGCGTCACCGGCCGGGTTTCCCGCGGCAGAGTTGTGATGCGCCGGGTTGAGTTAGCAGGGAAGGCGCGAGCAGGTTTCTCGCACACAGCGTGCGCGGTGCAGGGGGGGGTAATGTGCCTGCCCGGGTCGAGGCGCGCACAAGAGTAATATCATTTGTTTTTTAGTGTGAATAGGCGATAATATGATGCGCTTGAATTCATATCGTTGCCGCCTTCTCGATCAATACTTGGGCCGTTGCGCTGGAGCTTGCTGCATCGCATACGCGTCACAAGAATAAACTGGGGCTTTATAAGGAGGGGTATGAAAATCCATGGTTTGCTTGCTCTTACCTGCGGTGCCGCTTGTGTGGTTATCCCGTTTACCGGTGCGTTGGCCCATCATGGAGGCGTCTCTGCCGCTTTTGGCCCGGGCGCCCCGGTGGAAACCTCGTCGCCCCTGACGCTGCCGCAGGGCTCGTTCCTATTGTATGAGCGTATCGAGATATCGCCTTTCAAGAAATTCAATGACGAACGCGATGAAGGCGGCAATGACAAATTCACGTTCACCAATACCTTGCTCGGATATGGCATCACTGATGCCGTTTCCGCCTATGTCAGTCTGCCTTATGCAAAAAAGGAACTGATCGATGACAACACCTCGCAGGGGTTCGGTGACATCAATCTGATCGTGCAATACGGTTTCAAGTACGGTTCGCGCGATGGATATAAAGGATGGTATTCGTTCGATGCGGATGATACGGCAGGGAAGGATTATACGCTGTCTGAATGGAAGTTCGGTTTGTCATTCGGCATGACATTGCCCTCGGGCAAGATCCATAATAAGGATCGAAACGGCGATCTGTTGGGCGTGGGGTCGCAGACCGGATTTGCCGTGCCGTCGTACAATTTCACCGGTATTGCTTCCAAGATGATCGCGCCTCACTGGACCTGGAATGGCGATGTCCAATTCCGTACGTTTGCCTTTAACGGCGGCTCCGGTGGCGGCAAACCCGGCAACGAAACCCGCGTCAATAACTCCATCATGTACGAGCTTTTCGAAAATCAAGGCGGATTCCTGTCGCGGGTCGATCTGATCGCGGAAGCCAATTTTCTGGATCTGAGAAAAGACATGGACGAAGACAGGGTCCAGGATGATGCCAGCGGCGGCAGCATGATCTATCTGTCACCCGGCGTCCGCTTTACTTTCAGCGACAAGGCGAGCCTGGGCCTGTTGTATAAGGAGATCGTCTGGAAGGATCTGAACAACGAAGACGAACAGCAGGGTGGTGAAGGGTTGGAGAAGTATCGATTCATCGCCACGTTTTCGTTCTCGTTCTGAAGGATAGAATCGGCTAGCCTGCCTCGCGGTACGCCCTGGCTTTCGCCTCGGCGTACCGCCCCACGCCGTTTGCTCACGGCTTATTTAATGTCGGGGAATGGGTGATGAAAACCACGTTCATGAAGCGAAGCCGCAGTGTCTGCTTACCCTTGCTGTCGACGCTGGCGCTGGCGTTGTTGAGTCAGCTGGGTTACGCACATCCGGGCCATGCCGATCCCGTAACGATCAGCCGGGCCAGCAATGTCTATCTGCAGAAACTCGTGCCCCATTATCTCAAGGTTCAGAAAGCACTGTCGCTGGATGCGTTCACCGATGAGGTCAAAGAGGCGGCCAGTGCGATCGAGCGCTTGACGAAGGAGGCGGGTGCAAAGGAGAAGGATCCGTCTGGCAGAAAAATGTTTGGTGCGGTTACCAAATCGGCGGGTTCCATCAGCGCTGCTGCCGGGATCGATGCGGCGCGCGCAGGATTCGCTGAACTCAACGATGAATTATTGCCCTTTTTCGATAGCTGGCCTTCGCATCTTCTGGCGTATGATCTGGTGCTCTATACCTGCAATGATACGAAGCAGTGGTGGTTGCAGGTCAATGGCGACAAGGTAGCCGATCCCTACCGAGGCTCATCCGTTCGCTGCGACGATCTGACCGAAAAGGAGCGTTGATGATCGCCGCCAGAGCGTGTCACGCCCGGTTATGCCTGGGACTGTTGCTGTGGCTAACGACAGTCGCCGCGCATGCCCACTACCCCATGCTGATTGGCGATCGATCTCCCGACATGGGACCGCGCGGCGGCTCGATCGAGTTCACCTATGGCCTGGGAGAAATGCACGAACGGGTTTACGCCGATGCCAGGAAGCCCGACTGGGTGCGAGGGTATACTTTCGACGGAATGATTCTGAATCTGACCGACAAGCTGAAGAGTAACGGTTCGATATCCCGAATCAGATACGATTCCAGCCGCATCGGTGATACCTGGATCGTGGCTCATACTCCTATGTCGTGGAGTGAGCACGATTCGACTTTTACCGAGACCACGGTACGCACGCTGGTGCATCAGGGACTTTCCCGGGGCTGGGAGACGCCGCTTGGCTTGCCGCTGGAAATCGTGTTTCTCAATCAACCTTATGGGTTGCTGCCGGGCGACGCCATTCGCTTCGAATTGCTGCATGATGGCGAGCCGCTTGCAGATGCAAAGATCTACGCTGAAAAATACTACGACCCTCCGATGAAGAAGCCCTACCCGTCCGATGCGCTCATGACTCGAACGGCTCGCACCGACCGTAGCGGGATTGCCATGGTGAATCTGCATAGCCCCGGTTGGTGGGTGCTGTTTGCCCTTCATGAGATGGAAGAGATGGGTGAAGGGGACAAATCAGGCGTGGCGACGCTTCAGGATGCCGTATGGATTCATGTTGATTCCAGGCCGGATAACCTGAATTGAAAGAGCCGTGCTTCCGCGCGTTGGCGGCTGGCGCGCAACTTTGCATCTTTGCGGTTCCAGCTTGTTGACCGCATGGCCGAATACCTTGCCGGTGCGCCCGCTCCGGGCGGAGAAGCAAGCCGCCATATCATCGGTGGGCGCTGTGCTTGGGCCTGCCCATTCGCATGGATGCCGGGTTCTCCGGTGCCGGTCGGGCAGGCTGTACCGGCTTTTGATATGTGTTAATATGCAAACGCAATATTTATGATTCTGGACGATTTTTCGATTCATTCACCTATTGCCGGTCTTCCAATATGCGCACCTCCATATCCTTTATTTTCTTCATCTTCCTGTTGTCCTCTGTCGGCGCCGCCCATGCGCACAAGGTCAATATGTTCGCCCACGTGGAAGGGGACAAAGTCCGCGTAGAGGGATACTTCTCGGACGGAAAGCGCGCAGAGAAGAGCCGGATCCAGGTATTCGCGCCGGATGGCGAGCGTCTGCTCGAGGGCACGGCCGATGATGAAGGCGTTTTCGTCTTCGATGTACCCCGGATCAGCGATCTGCGGATCACCTTGTATGCCGGGGTCGGGCACCGCGCCGAATACACGGTATCGGAAGCGGAACTGGCAGGTACCGCCAACACCGCTGCCGCCGATCCGGTCGCGACCGCTTCTTCAGTTGCCGCCGGGATTGCACCGGCCGAAGTCGATGCGATGGTGCGCAAGGCGGTGGGCGAGGCTCTGCTGCCGGTTATGCGCAGTCTTTCGGAATTGAAAGAGCAGCGCGGTTTCAGTGATATCGTCGGCGGGATCGGCTTCATCATCGGCGTCCTCGGCGTATTTTTTTACGTGAAAGCACGCAGAATGACCAAGACGGCCGGCTAAGCCGGCCTACTTCAGGCGAAGACTGCGGCGACCGATAAAGCACTCATGGATTAGCCACGGCGAGCTTCGAATTTCATGCATATATCAGAAGGCATTCTGCACGGTCCGACGCTGGCTGCCGGTTTTGCGGCCGCGGGCCTCATTGCCGCGGCAACGATGCGCAACATGGATATGGAAGAGATACCGAAGATTTCGGTGATCACTTCCGTTTTCTTCGTCGCCTCGCTGATCAAGGTGCCCATGGGGCCGACCAGCGTCCATCTCATTCTCAATGGCCTGGTTGCCATCGTACTGGGGTGGCGCGCTTTCCCGGCGATCATGCTGGGCATCATTCTCCAGGCCATCATTTTCGGTCATGGCGGGGTGACCGTCATCGGCGTCAACACGGTGATGCTGGGTGGCGGGGCGCTGGTAGCCTATCTCGTCTGGCAGCAGCGGCATCATTTCCATTTCGCGCGGCGGGAATTCGTTTTCGGCACGCTCGCCGGTGTGGTGGGTACGATCAGTTCGGGGCTGGTGCTGGCGGTGGCATTGCTGACCACCGGTGAGGCATTTGCCGGGGTGGCGGTCGCGGTGCTGATCGCTCACATCCCCATCATGCTGATCGAAGGAGCGGTGGTCGGCGCCTGTGCGGAGTTCCTGCAGCGCGTGAAGCCGGAAATGCTCGCAGGGCAGCGACAAGTCGTTCATACCAGTCCGATTTCATAGAGTTCGCCTGCGACATTTTATGGCCCTGGATATTGACCGCTATGCTCACGTCGCCTCGCCGCTGCAGCGCTGGGATCCGCGCATCAAGATCGCGGCGCTGCTCCTGCTGATCGTCACCATCGCTCTGCTCAAAACGCTGCCGATGGCGGCGCTTGCGCTGATATTGGCGGTGAGCATATTGGCGGTCACCGCGCTGCCCATACATTTCGTCTCGCACGGCATCACGTTCATCGTCGTTTTCCTGCTGCCGTTCTTTGTCATCATGCCGCTGACCTATCCGGGTGAGGCGGCTTTCAACGTGCTGGGGCTGCCGTTCGCCTGGGAGGGGCTGCGGCTCGCCACCCTGATTTTCACCAAGGCGCTGTCCATCGTGCTGGTCAGCTTCGCGATGTTCGGCTCCAGCCGTTTCGATGTTTCCATGCTGGCGCTGCAGAAGCTCAAGTGCCCGAGCATCATCGTGCAGATGTTGCTGTTTACCTACCGCTATACCTTCGTTTTTCTCGATGAGATGCGCCGGATGTACACTTCGATGCGTTCGCGGGGATTCGTCGCGCGAACGGATCGCAAGACGCTGCGCATCTTCGGGCATTTCGTCGGCACCCTGCTCGTGCATAGCTTCGAACGCACGGAGAGAGTGTATAAGGCGATGCTGTCCAAGGGGTATCAGGGCGAGTTGCATTCGATGGTGCAATTCCGCTCCCGATCCGGCGATTACGTCAAGGCCGCCATTGTCCTGCTGCTGGCGGCGGCGTTGCTGTGGGGTGATCTGAGCGGTAAGTTCGGCTTGGCCGAGCAGGCGTGGTATTGAGCGCTGCCAGCGCAGCGCATATTCCATTGGTGCGATTTTCACCGCTGAGCGAGAGGTAATCATGTCCCGCCGAGTCATCATTGACGTCGATAACGTCCACTTCAGCTATCCGGACGGACATGAAGTCCTGAAAGGCCTGTCCTGTCGTATCGAGGAAGGAGAGAAAGTCGCGCTGATCGGTCCCAACGGCGCAGGCAAGTCCACTTTCATGAGCCACCTCAACGGAGTTCAGCTGCCCGTGTCCGGGCGGGTGACGGTGGACGGCATCGATGTGCGCAAGGACACGCTGAAGCAGATACGCCGCAAGGTGGGCATCGTTTTCCAGGATCCGGACGACCAGCTGTTCTGTCCCACCGTGTTCGACGACGTGGCTTTCGGGCCGCTCAATCTGGGTTTGCCCAGGGAAGAGATCGAAGCCCGCGTACGCGAAGCCTTGGGCGTGGTCGGTCTGCAGGGGTTCGAAGAGCGTTCGTCGTTTCATCTCTCCTTTGGCGAGCGCAAGCGCCTGGCGCTGGCTACGGTGCTGTCCTATCAGCCGGAGATCCTGGTTTTCGACGAACCGTCGACGAACATGGACCCGCTGAACCGGCGCAATCTGATTACCTGGCTCAAGGAATCCGAGCGTACCGTACTGCTGTGCACGCATGATCTCGATATCGCGCTCGAGGTCTGCAGCCGCTGCCTGCTGCTGGTGGATGGCCGTATCGCCGCTGATGGGCCGTCGGCGGACATCCTCTATGATCGCCATCTGCTCGAGAGCAACAAGCTGGAATTGCCGCTGGCGCTGATGACCCATGAGTTGCTGCACAAGATTCTCGCCGCCCAGGATATGGAGGAGGGCGATCGCCTCATCATCGGCAATTTCCTCCATGCCCATCGCCACGCCCATGGCACCGAAGCGGATCACCACGTTCATATCCACTCACATGATCATGATCACGATCATCTGCACGAGGATGTCGACGAATCCCACTTCAAGGAATTCGTGCTGCGCGAACCACAGACCGGCGGCGACAGGAAGTAACGAGCGCCTGCCGTGGTTGCCCCGGCGGGGCGTGATTATCGTTTCAGGCGCAGGCTGTTGCCGACGACGAACAGGCTGGAGATGCTCATGGCGCCAGCCGCCAGCATGGGGTTGAGCAGCAGACCGGTGAGCGGGAACAGGGCGCCGGCCGCGATGGGGATGAGCACGACGTTGTAGGCGTAAGCCCAGAAGAAGTTCAGTCGTATGGTCCGCAGTGTCCGGCGTGACAGCGCGATGGCGTCGAGCAGGGTGCGCGGATCGCCGCGCATGAGGATGACGTCGCCTGCTTCGATGGCGACATCGGTTCCCGTGCCGATGGCGATGCCGATGTCGGCTTCAGCCAGGGCGGGCGCATCATTGATCCCATCGCCGACGAAAGCCACGCGTTTCCCTTCGGCGCGCAGCCGCCGCACTTCCGCCGCCTTCTGCGCCGGCATCACTTCCGCTATTACTTGCGCTATGCCGAGCTCCCGGGCGACGGCATGGGCGGTGTGTCGGTTGTCGCCGCTCAACAGGGCGGTTTGCATGCCGAGCGCGTGCAGACCGTCGATCGCGGCGCGGGCGCCGTCCTTGATCGGGTCGGCGATGGCGAGCACGCCGGCCAGGCGTCCGTCCACGGCGGCATAAAGCACGGTCTTGCCCTGCTCCGCCCAGTGCCTGCCGCGCTGCGCGCTTGCGCCCGGATCGATGCCGAGCTGATGCATATAGCGCTCCGAGCCGAGCTGAATCGTCCGCTTGCCGATGTGGGCGACTATCCCCAGGCCAGGTACGGCCTGGGCGCTGTCCGCCGACTTGACCGCGAGGCCGCGGTCCTGGCTCGCCGTGAGGATGGCCTTGGCGACCGGATGCTCGCTCAGCGCTTCGGCGCCGGCGGCCAGCGCCAGCAACTCGTCTTCGTTGTCGTCCGCGGCGTAGATATCGGTCAGGGCGGGGTGGCCGCGGGTCAGCGTGCCGGTCTTGTCGAAGACCACGGTGTCGGCGCGTGCCAGCAGTTCCAGTGCGGTGCCGCGGCGGAACAGCACGCCCATTTCGGCCGCTTTGCCGCTGGCGACCATGATGGCCGTCGGGGTGGCGAGGCCCATGGCGCAGGGACAGGCGATCAGCAGCACGCTGACGGTGGCGATGAAGGCGTAGTTGAGCGTGGGCTGTGGTCCGGTCGCCATCCAGATCACAAAGGTTGCCGCGGCGATCAGCATGACGATCGGCACGAAGATGCCGGCGATCCGGTCGGCGATCTGCTGGATGGGCGGCTTGGAGGCTTGCGCCTCTTCCACCATGCGAATGATCTGCGCCAGCACGGTTCCGGCGCCGACCCGGGTCGCCTGGAAATGCAGGGCGCCCGTGCCGTTGATAGTGCCGCCAGTGACTTCCATGCCGGCTTCTTTGGCCACGGGCAGCGGTTCGCCCGTGATCATCGATTCGTCGACATAGCTGTTGCCCCGCGCCACGATGCCGTCCACCGGTATCCGCTCTCCCGGACGGACCAGGATGCGATCGCCGGCAACGACTTCCTCGATCGGTATCTCGGTTTCCCGATCGTTGCGCAGCACGCGCGCCTGCCTGCTCTGGAGCTGCAGCAGGCGCTTGATGGCCTGGGATGTGCGCCCCCGCGCTTTGGCTTCAAGATAGCGGCCGAGCAGGATTAGGGTGACGATGACGCCCGCCGCTTCGAAGTACAGATTGGCCGTCCCTTGCGGGAAAAGTCCCGGTGCGATCAGGACCAGCGTCGAGTAGATCCAGGCCGCCGAGCTGCCGATCATGACCAGGGCGTTCATGCCGGGATTCCAATGCCTGAACTCGGCCCAGCCCTGGATCAGAAAGCGGCGGCCGGCGACGAACAGGATGGGCGTGGCCAGTGCGAACTCCAGCCAGCGCCAGGCGGTGGCCGGCAGCATGCCATGCATGGCATGCATCAGCCCCGGAATGATCATCGGTGCCATCACCAGGGTGACCAGCGGGATGGTCAGCGCGGCGGCGAAAATCAGGTCGCGACTCAGCCCATGCTGTTCGTCACCCGGCTCGTCGTCGCTGCGTGCTTCTCCGAGCGGGCGAGGCTGATAGCCGGCGCCGGCAATAGCGGTATTGAGCGCTTCTGTGCCGACGATCCTGGGTTGATACTCGATGTGCGCCTTGCCGGTGGCCAGATTGACGCTGGCCGAGACCACGCCTTCCTGCCGTGTCAGCGCCCGTTCGACGCGTCGCACACAGGCGGCGCAGGTCATGCCGCCCACGCCGATATCGACGCGGGCGATGCCCGCTTCAGCGGTATTTGAGGATTTCCATGAGTTCATCGACGATCTTCCCTGCATCTCCGCGATCGGCGGCGGTGACGACGTGGTCGTGCAGATGGCTGCGCATGACGATGTTGCTGACTTTCTTCATGGCGCCGTCGACCGCCTTGATCTGTTTCAGTACGTCCGCGCAATACACGGACTCATCGTCGAGCATGCGCAGAATGCCTTCGATATGGCCGCGAATCGAGCGCAGGCGGCGCGTCGCCTCGGCTCTGGCCGCAATGCCCAGGCACAGGGAAGGATGTTCGTCATGCCGATGGCCATCCACCGTCACGCTTCCCTGGCGCTGTAGCCTTCTTCCTCGACGGCAGCGATGAGCGCTGCTGTTTCCGCCTTGCCCTGTACCACCGCGATGCCACGCTTCACGTCCACCTCGGTCACTTGTTCGACGCCGGGTACCGCGGCCAGTGCCTGACGCACGGCGTTGGCGCAGTGGCCGCAGGTCATGCCTTCGATTTTCAGCTCGGTCATGTTGCTCTCCTGTTCGTCGCGTTGGTTCTGCCCACCCCACCCGCTCTATCCCATCCCCTATCCCATCCCAGGGGGGGTGGGATCATGATAGCGCATGATCGGATCCGGTGCATCAAACCGGACGCATCAAAAAGGGGTGGCTTTCATGTATTATTGATAATCAAGCCGTAATATCATCTGTGCCGTGGGCGTGCCGGCGCAGGGAGCGATCGGTGGAGGGGTGCCGGCAGATCGGCTGTTATGAACGAAATATAACGGGGCTCAAAGATGGAACGTATAACGATGTCGCTCGATTCGACCCTGGCCGGGCTTTTCGACGCTTTTATTGCCGAGCGCGGCTACACCAATCGTTCGGAAGCCATGCGCGACCTGATCCGGCAGCAATTGGAAAAGGAGCGCCTGGAGAAGTCCGACGACGGCTATTGTGTGGCTACCCTGAGCTATGTCTACAACCATCATGAGTTGGAACTGGCCAGCCGCATTACCCGGGTGCATCACCACCACCACGAACTCAACCTGTCGAGCATGCATGTGCATCTGGATCATGACAACTGCCTGGAGATCGCCCTGATGCGCGGTCCCGTGCACATGATCCGCACTTTCGCCAACGCCGTGATGGCCGAGCGCGGCGTGCGCCACGGCAAGCTCAACATGGTGCCGGTCGACGTCAGCGAGACCAGCCACGCGCACGGCGGTCCTTCGCACGTGCACAGCCGCCCCCTGACCTGACGCCGTTTACACCACTGTCTCCAGCGATGAGAGAAAAGGAAAAGGCGACCAGCCTCATCTTCGTGCGCCATGGCCGCGCGGATTTTCCGCATGACCGTTTGTACTGCGACGATCGGGAAGACCCCGCCCTGACGCCGGAAGGTGAACTGCAGGCCCGTCATGCCGCTGCCCTGCTCGGCGGGCAGGAGATTGCCGCCGTCTACGCCAGCCCGATGCAGCGCACGCTCAGTACGGCCGCCCCGATCGTGGCGGCCACGGCCGCGCCGCTCCAGGTGCACGCCGGTCTGCGCGAACGCCCTTTCGGCATCTGGGACGGTTTGTATTTCGACGCCATCGCTCGCGATTATCCCGAGGATTTCCGTGCCTGGAAGGCCGATCCGGTGCATTTCGTGCCGGCCGGCGGGGAAGCGATCGATGATCATCTGGCGCGAGTCAGCCAGGCCGTTCGCGACATCATCTCCGCTCATGAAGGGCAAACCGTGGTCGTGGTGGCCCACGTGGGGCCCATCCGCATGTGTCTCACGGCGGCGCTGTCGATGCCCCTGGATGCCTATCGCCGTCTGACCGTCGACTACGGTTCGCTCACGCGCATCGACTACGGCCGTAGGCAGAGTAATCTTATTTATATGAATCTCTACCATCGTGACAGGCTTGAGGCGCAGTGATGAAGCGTGCCGTTTTGCCGCTCTTTTGCTTGTCGGCATGAAATGGACATCTTTCGAGCGAGCCGCTAGAATCAAGGCATTGTCGCGAAAACCGATACATAAGCTTATACGGAGCCCGGTGGCCATCGATCAGCACACCGGTGAGCAGACGAAGCAATTACAAGTCGAACGATGGTGCGATAGCGGAAGCGATGTCAGGGATAGTCCGCCGCCTACCACACACCGTCTCGGGAGAGCAAAAACGATGAGCAATGATATCCGCTTGCTGTGCACCAAGGCGCTGTTGGCCTCGTTCGTGGCGGCATCTCCACTGGTTTCCCACGCGGCCGCTCCGATCTTCGACAACTGGACCGTTGCAAATGGAACGATTCAGGGTACGGGTGGTGGTGTCAATCCTACGCCTTGTGCTGCCGGATTTACCTGCGAGACGCTGTCCAGCGGCGATGGTTTCATCCAGGTTCAGTGGGTGGATTCGGTCAGCGGAGACACCTACATCCAGACCGTCATTACCGATACCGACGCCAACGGCGCGCCGACCGGTCTGGCCTATGTGGACGAGAGCTTTGTGCGCCTGGGTGGAACCAACGGCATCATGGCGCAGCAGCGTCACACCGAAGACGATGACGAGGGAGGGCGGTTTACCAACAGCAGCCAGCTCGCCATCGGTTGGGCCAACGCCGGCGCCGGCAGCCCCATGTTGTCCATCACGCAGTCCTTCACCTCGCCGGGCACGGAGATCGTGGGAGACGAGTTCAGCAATACCTTTTCCATGGGCATCAATACCAATCCAGGCTCGGCAGGTCGCAGCATCAGCGTCGATCAGCGCGTCGGCATGGGTGATGGCATAGTGGTCAGCGGCGATGTACAGCGCTTCGTGCTGGAGGGACGTCAGGGTGCCTTTACCTCGGCGGGCGATCTGACACTGGGAGCGCCCATCGGCAGCAACAATCCCGATGGCGGCGGTACCTTGAACTGGGTCAGTGGCAATGATGTCATGATGCGCTGGCTCGGTCAGACCATCGATCTGGTCGGTCCCGATGGCGACAGCCAGGGTGTATCGCAGTTCGGCTTCCAGGGTGCGATCAACAATACGACCGGCGAGGAAGTGACGACGTTCTCCACCGGCAGCACCGGCATCGTACCGGATGGTGCGGGCTATGTTCCGCCGTTCGACTGGCACGCGACGTTCGGACCGACGGCGCCGACACCGGTGTTGCCGCCGCCGATACCATAAGTGCTTAAAAAAATCAGTTTTGCAGGGGGATAGTGCGATCAAGAGAAGGGCCAGCCCCTTCTCTTTTTTTACCCTCGTCAACGGCGCCGGCCGGGAAGCCATTCAGCGCATTCCTTCGATCTTCGTGTTCCGGGATCCAATTGTTTTCAACGAGAAAGAAGAGTCCTAGCCGATGAGCCAGCAAGATAATTTCAATAACGACCTCGATCCGATGGCGGTGATGCGTGTCGCCTCCGCCTACTGGAATTCGAGCATCCTCCACGTTGCCAACGCGCTCGATGTATTCACCAGCCTGTCGAAGGAAGGCCCGGCCACGGCGCAGGAAATGGCCAAGCGCCGCGGCGTCGACGAGCGCGGGATCGATATGGTCCTGATGGGTTGCATCTGCCTGGGTTTCCTGGAGAAGAAAGACGGCAAGTTCGTCAATACGCCGCTTGCCGAAACCTTCCTGGTCGAAGGCAGCCAGCGCAACCAGCGCGGCATCGTTTCCATGTTCAAGGACTGGGTGCTGCCCTGGTCCGAACTCGAAAAAGCCGTACGCACCGGCAAGCCGGTGGTGGAGAAGCAGCACGATCACGGTGAAGAAGCGACGCGCACCTACATCACCGGCATGCTGCATCGCGGCATTCCGCAGGCCTGGCTGCTCGCCGAGCAGGTCAATCTCGCCGATCGCAAGAAGATGCTCGACGTGGGCGGCGGCCCCGGCATTTTCTCCATCATCATGTGTCAGAAGTACGCCGGCCTGAAGGCCTCCGTGCTCGATCTGCCGCAGACGCTGCGCGTCACCCGCGACATCATCAAGAACTGGAATGCGCAGGAACTGGTGAGCACGGTCGAAGGCAGCTATATGGATAAGGACTACGGCAGCGGCTATGATGTTGTCCTGACTTCTTCCATGATCAGCCAGGAAGGCCCGGATATCGTGAAGCACATTCTGCGCGAATCCTACAACGCCATGGTGAGCGGCGGCATCATTCTCATCCAGGAGCAGTTCCTGGACGATGAGCGGACCGGGCCCATGTTGCCGGTTCAGGTCGGCCTCAATCAGCTCATCCACACGCCCGCCGGTAAGGCTTATTCGGCGCAGGAGGTTGCTGGGTTTGCGGCGGAGATCGGTTTCACCTCGCTCAGCTACCGCCCCTTGCCCGACCCCAGTCCGTTTACCTTGATTACAGGGGTCAAACCATAAAGCGATCGTCGGCTGCAGTTCGAGAGAACGGTGGGCGCCGCCGGCGAGCGGCGTCCGGCGTGCTGTCGACTCTCTTTGCCGGCGCCTGCCTGTTCGCCGTGACGCTTGCGCATGCCGCGGCGCCGTCTGCCGCGCCGGACGTGCTCGATCTGGTCAAGCAATGCGGGCAGAAGTATCAGGGCGAAGATCAGCAGGGTCTCTTCACCGTCACGCTGCGCGATCGTGAGGGCCGTGTCAAACGCAGCGAATATCTGCGCTTCTGGAAGGACTACCGCGGCGCCGAGGACGTGGCGGACAAGATGCTGCTGTTCACCATCTTCCCGCCCGATGCGCGCGGTTCGGCATTCATGCGCGTCGCCTATGAATACGAACTGCAGCGGCCGGTCGATCAATGGATCTATCTGCCCCTGCTGAAGAAGATCCGGCGCGTCACCATCCGCGACCCGGGCGACAGTTTCCTCAATTCCAATCTGACCTACGCGGATGTCAGCCCGCGCCCGATCGAGGCGGACGAACACCGTTACCTCGGTACGACCAGCGTCGAAGGCGTGAATTTCCATGTGGTCGAGAGCGTGCCGAAAGAGAAGCGCCCGCTCTACAGCAAGCGGGTATTCTGGTATCTGGCGACCGAGGACCGCGAGGACTGTGTCACCTCCCGCATCGACTACTACGATCCCGCCGGCGCTCTGCTCAAGGAGCAATTCATCAAGTGGCAGCGTATTGCAGGCGCCTGGATGTGGGAGCGTGCCCTGGTGCGCAGCCAGGTCAACGGTACGGCCTCCGTATTCGAACTCAGCAATATGCGTGTCAATACCGGTCTGGATGACAGCCTGTTCAGCGCCCGTTCCCTCGAACGCGGAACGGACATGATCAGGCAGTTTCAAGGCGCCGAATAGCCTTTCTCTGTTTCCCTTCCCTGATGGTTCTTGTCGCCCGGCGATGGCTGCCGCTATAATTGTTATACATTGTATAACGAACGGCCGCTGCCGTTGAGGGGGAAAGATGGAGGACTTTGCTCGACAGATGCGTGATTTGGGCCGGAAGCAGGCGGAGCGGATGCGTGATCAGGCCCGATCGGTGGCGCATAAGCGCAAGGAAGAGTACCTGGGCGCGCGCGTGCCCAAAGAGTTGCGGGAGAAGGTGCTCGCGCGTGCCGACGAGCTCGGTGTGCCGGTTTCGATCCTCATCCGCGACATCCTCATTCGCGCCTTTGCCGACGAGCAGTCGCCGGTAAAGGTCGATCGGGCGATGGGCGGCGGCAAGCCCGCCGCGGACCGGGACTTCGCCAATGTCATTGCCTGGGAGCGCATCGTTTTGAACCGCTCATTGCCGTGCGGCGGCTGCGGGCGTGACATCGCCGCCGGCAGTGTGGCTACGCTGGCGCTGGCTGCACCGGGAGAGGATCGTGTTATTCTGTGCGGCAAATGCCGGGAGCCCGTCTGATCCATCCTGCGGCGATTCGTCCGCATCTCTTTCTCTTTGTCATGATCGTCACCGGTGCCGCACTTGCCGCGGCGCCGGGCGACGATGCGGTGACGGGTGGTGATCCGCCTGCTGCCGGGTTCGGCGTGAGCCAGACCGATGCATCCGATGTGCCCGATGCAGCCGGGCATGGCGGCTCGATTTTCGACCGCCTCGTCCTCGGCGGCTATCTCAAGAACGAGACCGCTTTTCGTATCAGCGAACCTCGTTCCATCACCAAGATCCGCAACATCGTGCAGCTGCATGGCAACTACGCCTTTACGCCGTCATATCAACTGGGCTTTTCCGGCTGGGCCTATCATGATCTCGCCTATGAGCTGTTCGACTACCAGACCATCAGTGCACGCTTCGCGCGCGACGAGGATCAGCCGCTGGTTTTCATCGACGGTCTGGCGGAGGAAAAGGATTCCCCGGTTGCCGATATCCGTGAGTTGTATCTGGACATCTTTCACGACCGTTTCGACATTCGCATCGGCAAGCAGTTCGTGGTGTGGGGCGTGCTCGAAGGCGTGCGCATCACCGATGAGATCAACCCCATGGATTTCCGCGAGCTGATCCTGCCCGATCTGCTCGATTACCGCGTTCCATTGTGGACCCTGAAGCTCGATTACTATACTGCCGACAGCGAATACCAGTTTCTGTGGATTCCGGATCTGAAGTTCCACAAACCGGCGCCGCCTGGTTCGGAATGGGAGCTGCTGCAGGACGTGACCAACAGCGAGGGGCAGGTGATCACGAGCTATCCTTCCCGCACCTTGAGGAATTCCGAACTCGGTCTCAGGACGTCGCACCGGATGTTCGATGCCGACGTTTCATTCAGTTATTTCTATACCTGGGATGATTTCCCGGTGCTGTTCCGCTCGGCGATCATCGGCTCGGCGCTGGAGCCGACGTTTTTCCCGACCTATACCCGGATCAATGTCTACGGGACGACCCTGGTGAAGCCGCTTGGCCGGGGAGTTCTGAAAGCGGAGGCCGCATTCGTTCCCGATAAATATTTCGGTCTCAGAAACGATACCGACCTCGACGGCGACGGTTTCCTCGATCATCAGGGGGCGGTGAAGAAGCGCCATATCCGCTGGGGTCTCGGATACGAATTCAATCGCTGGGGTTTCGATATCGCGCCGGCCATCACGCAGTGGATCGTGCTCGACCACGGCACGCAGTTGATCCAGGATCAGTTCGATACCTCGCTCACCCTGTTCCTGCGGCGCCCGATACCGCAGCATTCGATGGTGTTTCAGATGCTGGCCATCGCATTGATCAACATGGAAGAGCTGTACCTGAAGCCGAAGCTGACGCTGAACGTAAGCAATCACTTTCAGATCGCGGCCGGATTGGATCTGTTCTTCGGTGACAAGTCGGAGATAGGCATCAGCGGCGGCAGCGCGGGTCTGACGGGTACCAACGCCATCGGACAAAGCCCGCAGTTCTTCGGCAATTTCAACGGCAACGATCGTGTCTTCGCCGAATTCCTCTATACCTTCTGAATCATGGGCATCGTCTTGAGATCGCGATTCCGAACTGCCGCGCTGACGCCGCGCATCGCCGCCATCGGCATGGTCTGCATTGCCGCGCTGGCGCTGCCCGAGACGGGTCTGGCAACGGAAAAGCGCTGGATCCTGTCGCCGCTGCTCGGCGTGCATAGTCCGAAATTGCGCGCGCTCAATCACGGCGAGTTCAAGGCGCTGACACCGGGACGGGGACGCCTGATTTTCGATGGCGGCGATGCCGGGCAGGACTTCGAATTCGTCGTCAACAATGCCATGCCCGCGATGCGCTTCGGCACGGAAGCGGGTGCAGAACTGGGTTACAGGCTCGATGATCGCAATACCGTTTTCATCGGCGCCAGCTCATGGGAGAGCGGCTCGAGTTCGACGCTGCGTACGGAAATTCCGTTTCAGGGCTCGCTCACGCCGGTGGGGTTCGAGCGTTCCGCGCGCCTGTCCTATTTTCAGTATTTCCTCGGCTGGCAGCGCACGTTGCTGGCGGAAGCGAAGAAGTTCAAGCTGCACGGCCGGGTGGCGATGCACCAGGTCTTCGATATCGATTACAAGGAAAACCTGGTTTTCGGCTTCGACACCGGGACGGATACGTTCAAGCGCATCATCGTCATGGAATCGCAGGCCACCGGCTCGTTCATGATGCAGCTCGGCATGAGCGGTGAATATTTCCTCACCGACTGGCTGTCGCTCGGCGCCGATCTCGGCTATACCGCCAGTCTCGGCACATTCAAGCTCGGCAACGCCACGCTGAGCACCGATATCCAGGCCGAAGATAACCTGAATTTCCGTACGCCGGCACAGCTCGACAGCCAGCAGCGCCTGACCTATCTGGCGGAAGTGCGCTCATACGACGATGTCACCTATCGTGACATGAAGCTCGGTTTCGACGGCTGGCGTCTGCTGTTCCGCGCTAATATGTATTTCTGATGCGCCTCGTGTATCCCGTCGTCGTCACCTTCGTCCTGCTCGGCACTCTGTTGGCCGGCAGCGCCATGGCGCAGTCCGAGCCGGCTGCCGGCGCGGCGAACGCAAGCGCTGAGCCGGCGCGGGCGGTGGCGGAGCATCCGGGCGATCCGCGTGCGCGTCTGCAGCTTGCCGAACAGTACCTGTCCCAGGGTCGTGTCGATGAGGCCATCGCACAATTGGAAGCGGCGCGTGCGCAGGCGGCGCAAACCGATCCGGCGCTGGTCAGCGAGATCAGCCGCAGACTGCGATACTCCGTTGCCACTCGGCATGCCGAACGGGGCGAGTTGAATGAAGCGATAGCCCTCTTCGGCGAGCTGACGGCGGAATATCCCGACAATGCGCTCATCCGCTACAGCATCGGCGTAGCGCATCTGCTGCGCGGCGATCTGAACGAGGCGCAGCAGGATTTCGAGCGCGTGATCCAGCTCGATCCCGGCTATGTCAGCGCTTACCTCAACCTGGCTACCGTGCATGAAAGCCGCGGCGATCTCTCCGCCGCCATCGAACTGCTCGGGCAGGCGGTCGATGTGACGCCTGACAGCCAGGCCGCGCTGCGCGCCCAGACCCGGCTCGACATCATCGAAGGGCGGCTGCTGGCCGAGCAGGGCAACGAACACGAGGCCATGCTCGCTTTCGAACGTGCCCTGCGCGCCGAGCCGGATAACCGCACGGCGCTGCTTGCCCTGTCCGGGCTTTACCGCATGGTGGGAGATAACGCGGGAGAGCGCCATCTGTATGAAAGACTGGTGCGTCTTTTCCCCGACGACCAGGCCTCGCGCCTGCGTCTCGCCGAGCTTTATCTCGCCGCGAAAAACTACGGCGATACTTACGATCAGCTCGATGCGCTCTTCGCGCAGCAGCCACAGGGGGGCGTGGCCATCCATGCCCGGTCGTTGATGAACGAGCTGTATCGAACCAATGAGGGAGCACGCGTCGCCGAAGAGCGTGTGCAAGCGGAAATCGCGCATCTGCGCGCGCATCTCGATGCGGAACCGGATGACATCAAGGCATGGAACGAACTCGCCGCGTTGCACTTCCAGCGCAACGAATACGCCGCGGCGGTACCGGCATTCGAGGCCATCCGTGATCTGAATCCGGATGACAAAAGAGCACGCTATGCGCTCGGCGCACTCTATGACAGCCTGGGGCGGTTCGCCGATTCGGCGCGCGAATATGCCGTTGCGCTCGAGCTGGAATCCGATGAGGAACTGCGCCAGCGTTTGACGCCGACATTGGCCGCCGTGCGCGCCAAGCTGCTGTACGTGGAGGGACGTTATGAGGAAGCCAGCGCCGCTTTCGAGGCCATGCTGGCCAGGGACATCAACAACGAGCTCGCCCATTTCTATCTCGGTCTGATCTATGCACAGGAAGAACAGACCCTGCGCGCAGTGGATGCCTATCAGGAAGTCATCCGTATCGTTCCCTCGCATGTGGGCGCGCGCCTCAATCTCGCCGCCAGCTATGAACGCCTCAACCGCGAAGAAGATGCGATCGACGAGTATGCGAAGATTCTGCAGGCCAATCCGCCGCCGCACATTGCCGAAGCGGTGCGGCGGTCCATGGACAATGTGCGCCGCCGCCTGCGCGGAGTGACCTCGAATCTGAGCTATCTGATGGCGTACGACGACAATACCAATCTCAGCGCATTGCGTGCGAACGAGGACGTGCGCGCCGATCTGTCGTTCAATCTCGCCTATCAGTACAAGGCCGGCAACGACCTGCGTTGGCGCTTTCTGTTCTCGCCGACGTATTCCACCTATCATCGCGGCCAGTTCGATTATCTGAGCACGACGACGACGATATCGGCCGGGTTGATGCGCGGGCCCTACAATCTGGTCGGCGGCTTCACGCACCGGACCAGCGAGGGCCTGATGACGAGCAGCCGCATCGGTCGCATGGGCACCGTATTCGCGGAAGGGTTCAGCCGACTGAAGCTGCCGCCGCTGCTCAGGCCCTGGTCCTCCGATCGTATTTTCAGCAATGTGTCGGCGACGCTGTCGTACAGTGATTTCAAGAGTGCCAGCAGCCCCTTCTTCAGCGCCTATACCAGCGCCGCCGGCATCTCGCTCAGCCAGCCGCTGACGCAGGAAAGCCAGCTGCGTGCCGGCTACCAGTACGTCATCAATTCGAACAAGGAGCTGATCGGAAACGACTATGCCTACACCAGTCATGGTGTTTCCCTCGGCTGGGATTACCGCCTGCCATGGGGTGGGGTCAACGCCAGCTACGGGCTCACGCTGTTCGACTACACCAATCTCGATTCCTTCTCCCAGTTCACGCAGCGCCGGCAGAACACCCGCCACAACCTCGCCCTCGGCGCGACCTGGCGTTTCCGCCCGAAGATAACGCTGTTCTCGACCTTGTCCTGGACGCGCAACGAATCCAATCTGCCGGTCGGCTTCATCCTCAGCAGTGAGGACATCATCGAAGGACTGCAGAGCTCGTCGCTGAGCGATTACGAGCGGATGATGCTGACGGCGGGGATGACGTTCAATTTCTAGCCCTTGCAGCGTATGGGGGCTGGCGTACCGAGTCTCTCGCAGTGGAGATGCCGCGGGCTTTGTGGGAGTGACGCGTAACGCGATTGCCGGGGCGGTGAAGGTCTGCGGGGAAGCGCCGCATCGGCAGCACGGCGGGCGGTCAGGAGAAGGCGGGTAACGCGCGCCTCCTCGCCCGCAAGCGGAGAAAGGAGGGGCGCCCCATTATCATGCTGCTGTCGCAGCAGTGTCGCCCGGGCATCGGGCCGGGAGGCGTCAATCCCGCAGTGCGTTGAATGCCGTCACCGCCCACGCCAGCGTCGCGCCCGCGAACGCCAGCATGACGGCCAGACCCTTGAAGTAGACCGCGAAGTCGGGCGGGCCGATGAGCACGGCGCGTACCGCTTCGACGGCGTAGGTGATGGGGTTGATCAGCGAGATGTACTGTATCCAATCCGGCATGAACTGCTTGGGCACCAGCGCCGAGGAGAAGAACATCAGCGGCAGGGTCATCAGGTTGCCGATCATGACCAGCGGTTCTTCGCGCTGCAGGGTGATGGCGAAGCCGTTCGATATGGCGGCGAAGCCGATGCCGAGCAGGAACACCACCAGCATGCCGAGGACCAGATAAAGCACGTTCATGGTGATGGTCGAGTGCATCAGCCAGGCGACGATGAGCATGATCAGCGCCTGCGCGATCACCTGCACCGCGGAGTGCAGCACGCGGCTCAGCACGATGGCGATGCGCGATACCGGCGAGACCAGCATCTTGTCCACCGTGCCGGCCGAGATCTCGCGCAGCAGGCTGACGCCCGACCACGACGAGCCGAACAGCACGGTCATGATCAGAATGCCCGGGACCATGAAATCCATGTAGTTTTCGGTCTGGACGAAGCGGCCGAACAACTGGCCGAAGATGAGCAGCCAGATCAGCGGCTGGATCAGCGTGAACAGCGTCCACAGCGGCATCCGCAGCGTGATGATCATGTACTTGTTGAACAGGTGCCAGGTGTCCGCGATCATGGTTTACGTTTCCCGTCCGAGTTCTCTGCCAGTGCCAATATCAGTGCCGGTATCGATGCGATGCCAGCATCGATACCGGCGCCGCGCTCACGAGCGGTCCTTGCCGCCGTTCTTGTCCCAGTTACTGCTGCGCGGCTTGCCGTGCTCGTCTACCCATTCATTGCCTTTCCAGTCGGGCGCGTTGCCCCAGTCGCCTTGCTGCTGGCCCTGCTTGTCCACCCACTGGTTGCCGCTCCAGGCGGATGAGGCGGGCGGATCGGCGGTTTCCTCCGGCTTGGGGGATTCCTGCTCCGTTGGCTTGAGCTTGCCGTCCTTGTCGACCCACTGGTTGCCCTGCCAGTCAGGAGAATCACCCCAGTTGCCTTGCTGCTGTCCGTCCTCGTCCACCCATTGGTTGCCCTGCCAGCTGCCAGCGCTCCCGGGGCTCCCGGCGTTCTTCGTTTCGGGCTGGGCCGCGGTTTTTTCGGCAGCGCCTTCCTGGGTCGGCGCGCGCGGGTTGCCGTCCGCGTCCACCCATTCGTTGCCCTGCCACTCGCTGCCGTCCTCGGGCTCTTCGTAACCCCATTTCTTGGCCATCTTCTTCCAGTCGCCGCCGCCACCACCCTTGCCGGCCCACTGGCTCCACCACTGCTCGCCTTCCTCTTCCTTGACCTCGAGCAGGCTGGTGCCGGTGTACTTGAGGAAGACGTCGTCGAGCGTCGGACGCGCCAGGGAGAGCGTTCTGACGTGCAGGCCGGCATGCGTGGCGCGTTCCATGATCTGCGGAATGCTGCCCGCGCCGTCATCGACGTAGAGATGCAGATTGTTGCCTTCCCAGACGATATTGCGGGCGACGCCCTCGCTTTTGATGCGGTCGGCGTAACTGCGCTCGTCCGTGCCCGCCTGATCGAAGGACAGCACCACCGAATCGCCGTGGATGCCGTTCTTGAGCTCATCCGGCGTGCCGATGATGCGGATCTTGCCGGCATTGATGATGGCGACGCGATGCGACAGCTTGTCCGCTTCTTCGAGGTAGTGCGTAGTGAGCAGGATGGTGAGCCCGAACTTGCGGTTGAGCTCTTCGATATGGCGCCAGAGAATCTTGCGGCTGCGGATATCCAGGCCGAGGGTGGGTTCGTCGAGATAGAGGATCTTCGGGCGATGGATCAGCGCGGTGGCGATGTCGAGCTTGCGCGTCATGCCGCCGGAATAGGACGTGACCGGTTTGTCGAGCACGGCCTTGAGCTCGAAGTACTCGGCGAGCTCTTCGATGCGGCTGCGGATGTCGGCCTTCTTCATCCGGTACATATGACCCTGCAGGGTCATGTTCTCGCGCCCGGTGAGGAAATAATCGACGCCGGTTTTCTGTGCCACCACACCGATGGTCTGGCGGACTTTTTCCGGATCGGTGTCGACGTCGAGGCCGCCGATGATCGCCTGCCCGGAATCAAAGCCGCTCAGCGTGGAAAGCACCCGGATGGTGGTCGACTTGCCGGCGCCGTTGGGGCCGAGCAGCGCCATGATCTCACCTTCCTTCACCGCCAGATCCAGTCCGTCCACCGCGCGCAGGTCGGGTGGGTAGATTTTGGTCAGACTGCTGACTCGAATTGCGTAATTCTCAGGCATTAGCGGTCTTGCCCCCAGGAGACGGGCTGTGGTCACAGCCGGACAAGGATTCAGGGTTATCGAATGCTCGGTAACGGCCGTTTGTGTGTCGTTCTTTCGCCGCTGCCGTGGCCGGGGGTACAATCCATCCGTGCCCGCTGCCGCGCACGGCGAGCGGATCCCAGCCTCAAGGCCGTACATTGTAGCTTATTATCGATTTCTCTCGCAGTAACTTTACGTATATATGGGCTATAGGGCACAGCGGCCATGCCCCCGAATGCCCGGCTGCGGCAGCATGAGTCGCGATGAAAATTACCGGCAATGAACATCCTCGGCATTGAAACCTCTTGCGATGAAACCTCGGTCGCCCTTTACCAGGCGGGTCGCGGCGTGGTGGCGCACCGGATATACAGCCAGATCGCACTGCATGCCGAGTACGGCGGCGTGGTGCCCGAGCTCGCTTCGCGGGATCACGTGCGCAAACTGCTGCCGATGGTGTCCGCGCTCATGGACGAGGCCGGCCTGCGCGGCGCGCGGCCGAGCGGGGTGGCGTATACCGCCGGCCCCGGCCTGGCGGGCGCTCTGCTGGTGGGGGCGGCGCTGGGGCGGACCCTGGCCTGGACATGGCGCGTGCCCGCTGTTGCCGTCCATCACATGGAGGCGCATCTGCTCGCGCCGCTGCTGGAGCAGCCGGCGCCCACCTTCCCCTTCATCGCTCTGCTGGTTTCGGGCGGCCACACACTGCTGGTGGCGGTGGCCGGGCCGGGTTCGTACCGCGTCATCGGCGAGACGCTCGACGATGCCGTCGGCGAAGCCTTCGACAAGACCGCGAGTTTGCTCGGTCTCGCCTATCCCGGCGGTCCGGCGCTCGAGCGCCTGGCGGCCACGGGCCGGAGCGGACGCTTCGATTTTCCGCGCCCCATGGTCGATCGCCCCGGGCTCGATTTCAGCTTCAGCGGATTGAAAACCCATGCCGCCAATACGCTGCGCGCGGGGCGGGAAGCGGCTGCCGATCCGCAGCTGGACGCGGACGTGGCACGGGCGTTTCAGGATGCGGTGGTGGAAACGCTGGCGGTCAAATGCCGCCGCGCGCTGCGCGAGACAGCGATGTCGCGTCTCGTCATCGCCGGTGGCGTGAGCGCCAACCAGTCGCTGCGACAAAGGCTGCAGCGCATGGCCGACGATGAAGGCGCCACGCTCTATTATCCGCGCATGGAATATTGCACCGACAACGGCGCCATGATCGCATTCACCGGTTGTCTGCGACTGGCGGCGGGAGAGCGGGCGGAGGCGGGATTCAACGTCCGCGCGCGCTGGCCGCTCGATGAGCTGAATGCGATGGAGATCGATGTGACACGCTATCGGCCGGCGCTGTGACGCCGGGCGCGGAATCCGCCGTCGTCAGGTCTTCTTCTTGCCGATGCGCGGCTCGGTACCTTGCAGCAGATTGCGCACATTGCGGCGATGGCGCCAGAGCAGGGCGAGGCTCATGACCAGCGTGGCAACGATGAACGCTGCGTGCAGATGCATCAGCCAGGCCAGCAGCGGTGCGAGCGCCGCCGCGGTGATGGCGGCGAGCGACGAGATTCTGAACAGTACCGCCACCGCGAGCCAGACGCCGGCGAGCGCGAGCGCCAGCGGCCAGGCGTAGGCGAACAGCACGCCGATCGCGGTGGCCACGCCTTTGCCGCCCTTGAAGCCGAAGTACAGCGGATAGAGATGGCCGGCGAAAGCGCACAGCCCGGCCAGCGCAACGGTCACCGGGGACAGTTGCAGCGCCGCGGCGAGCACCACCGGCAGCAGCCCTTTGAGCAGGTCGCCGAGAAAGACCAGTGCGGCGATCTTCTTGCCGCCGAAGCGCAGCACATTGGTTGCGCCGGGGTTGCCTGAACCTTGTCCGCGCGGATCGGGCAGTCCGGCCAGACGGCAGATGACGATCGCGGAAGAAATCGAACCCAGCAGGTAGGCGCAGACGCAGACGACGATATCGAGGAGCATCGGGTATGTGTGTTAGGATGCGGACAAGCGACAATATAAAGGAAATCGGTCGTTCGCGACATAGCCGCTGCGATCCGTGCGACGGGGCATGAGCCAGGACATCGTTTATCTCACCGACCTGAAAATCGATACCATCATCGGCATTTTCGATTGGGAACGCCGTGTCCGCCAGGTAGTCAGCCTGGATCTCGAAATGGCCACCGATGTGGCGCGCGCCGCCGCCAGCGATTCCATCGAAGACGCGCTCGACTACAAGGCGGTCGCCAAGACGGTGATCGAGTTCGTGCGCAGCAGCGATTTTAATCTCGTCGAAACCCTGGCCGAGAAAGTGGCCGAGCTGATTCTGAGCCGCTTCGCGGTCAGCCGGGTGCGTCTCAAACTCAACAAGCGCGGCGCCATTCGCGGCGCCCGCGACGTCGGTGTGATCATCGAGCGTCGCCGGGCGGATTGATGCCGCGCGTCTACATCAGTATCGGCAGTAATATCGATCGCGCCGCCAATATCCGTGCCGGCGTGCGCGCGTTGCGCGGGCGTTTCGGTGCGCTGTGCCTCTCCTCGGTCTACGATTCCGGCGCCGTCGGCTTCGACGGCGACGATTTCTATAATCTCGTCGCCGGCTTCGATACCGAAACCGATGTGCGCGAAGTGGCGGCGTTTCTGCGCGCCATCGAGGCGGAACATGGGCGCGTGCGTCCGGGTTCGGGCGCGGGGTTCGTATCGCGTACGCTCGATATGGATCTGCTGCTGTATGGCGATCTGGTGCGGGATGAAGGCGCGCTGCGGCTGCCGCGCGGCGAGATTCTCGAGTATGCCTTCGTGCTGGCTCCGCTGGCCGAGATCGCCGGCGATGCGTGTCATCCCGTGCTCGGCCGCCGCTATGCGGAATTGTGGGATGTGTTCGACGGTGACCGCGCGGCGCTCACGGCCGTGGACTTCGACTGGGACGCGCCCTGATCAAATTTGATCCAGATTGGATCAGATCTGGATGATCAAACCCGGACCGGATCGGATCAAATCGGCGCAGGCTGCGCCGGTCGCGCGGTTCACCCTTGCAGCGAGCGTCCGCCATCCACCGCGATGATCTGTCCGGTGACGTAGGGCGCATCGCGCAGCAGGAACAGCACCGCGCGGGCGATGTCCGCGGGTTCGCCCGCACGCTTGAGCGCGGTGCGCGAGACGATGTCGGTCTGCGCCGCCTCACCGATGTCGTTTTCCGGCCAGAGTATGGCGCCGGGCGCGATGCCGTTGACGCGTACGTCCGGTCCGAGCTCGCGTGCGAGCGCCTGGGTCATCATTGCCAACCCGGCCTTGGAGATGCTGTAAACGCTGTGCGCCTTGAGCGGGCGTTCGCCGTGGATGTCGGTAATGTTGACGATGCAGCCGCGGCTGGCGGCAAGCAGCGGCGCCGCCGCCTGGGACAGAAAGAAAGGAGCTTTCAGATTGCAGTCGATGAGCTCGTGCCACTGCGCTTCGCTCACCGTGCCGCACGGCGTCGGGAAAAACGCCGACGCGTTGTTGATCAGTGCGTCGAGACGACCCCAGGCGGCATGCGCCTCGCCTATCACGGCATCCAGTGCAGACGTATCCAGCAGGTCGGCGCGGACGGCAAGCGCCGAATGCCCGCGCCGGGCATTGAGTTCATCGCGCAGACGGACAGCCTCGGCGGACGAGTGACGATAATGCAGGACGACATTCATGCCGCTGTCGTGCAGCAGGCGCGCGATGACGGCGCCGATGCGCCGCGCGGCGCCGGTGATGAGCGCCGTCTTGCCGGCAAGGTTCGATGAAATATGGTCGCTGCTCATGGTCGTTCCGCCGTTCTCATGTCCGCCGATACTAGCATGAGCGCGATGCGCGCATGACAGGCCGCCTGCCTTTCGATGATCTGGGCGCGCTGCCGCCGCCGGACGCCGCCGCGCGCGCGCATGGCGAGCGCGTGCTGGCGATGATACGCGAGGTCATGCGGCGGGAAGGGGGGGCGATTCCCTTCGCCCGCTACATGGATCTCGCTCTGCATGCGCCCGCCCTCGGCTATTACAGCGCCGGCAGCGCCAAGCTCGGCGTCGCCGGCGACTTCGTCACCGCGCCCGAGATCTCGTCCCTGTTCGGTCGCTGTCTCGCGCGTCAGGCGGCGCAGGTGCTGATGGCGCTGGACGGTGGAGAGATACTGGAAATCGGCGCCGGTTCCGGCGTCATGGCCTGCGATATCCTCGCCGAGCTCGAACGTCTGCAGGCGTTGCCGGCGCGTTACTGTATTCTCGAGAGCAGCGCCGACCTGCGCGCGCGCCAGGAAGCGCTCATCCGCGACCGCCTTCCGCATCTGGCCGCGCGTGTCGCCTGGCTGGACCGCCTGCCGGCGGCGGGATTCCGCGGCCTCATGCTGGCGAACGAACTGCTCGACGCCATGCCGGTGCATCTGCTGGTGCAATCCGGCGGCGATCCGCTCGAAGCCCATGTGCGCTGGGACGAAGACCGCTTCGCCTGGGTAGTCGGGGGCGCCGGGGAGGCGGCCGGTTCCGCCGGCGATCCGCGTCTCGCCGCGCGCCTCGAGGCCATCTTCGCTGAACTCGGGCGCGACGCTTTCGTCGACGGCTACCGTTTCGAAATCAATCTCGCCATGGAGTCCTGGCTGGCCGCTGCCGCTGCGGCGCTCGACGCCGGGCTGCTGCTGCTCATCGATTACGGTTATCCGCGCCGCGCGTACTACCATCCGCAGCGCGGGGCCGGCACGCTGATGTGCCACTATCGCCACCGCGCACATGACGATCCGCTGATCCTGCCGGGTCTGCAGGACATGACCGCGCACATCGATTTCACCGCGCTGGCGGAAGCGGGGCTGGCGCAGGAGTTGAAGCTTGCAGGCTATAATAGCCAGGCTTGGTTTCTGTTCGGCTGTGGTCTGCAGGACCTGGTCGCGGACGCAATGCAATCTGCCACCGACGATCTGCTGCGCGCGCGTATCTCGCAGCAGGTCCAGCGTCTGACACTGCCGGGCGAGATGGGGGAAAAAATCAAAGTAATGGCCTTGTCGCGGCGGCTGGATGTTCCGCTGTGCGGATTTTCGCTGCGCGACGAACGGGGGAGCTTATGAAGGAGACGATAGCGCTATGCCGGCGATAGAAGCCCGGATCAAAAGCATCATCGAAGAGGTTATCCGCCGCAACGCCGGCGAGGCCGAATTCCATCAGGCGGTCGAAGAGGTTGCCGCGACGCTGGCACCGGTGCTGCGCAAGCACCCGGAGTATGCCGAACACAAGATCATCGAGCGCATCTGCGAGCCGGAACGCCAGATCATTTTCCGCGTGCCGTGGCAGGACGACCGCGGCATCGTGCAGATCAACCGCGGTTTCCGCGTCGGTTTCAACAGCGCGCTCGGTCCGTACAAGGGCGGCCTGCGTTTCCACCCTTCGGTGAATCTCGGCATCATCAAGTTTCTCGGCTTCGAGCAGATCTTCAAGAATGCGCTGACCGGCATGCCGATCGGCGGCGGCAAGGGCGGCGCCGATTTCGATCCCAAGGGCAAGTCCGACGGCGAGATCATGCGTTTCTGTCAGAGTTTCATGACCGCGCTGTACCCGTATGTCGGCGAGTGCATCGATGTGCCGGCGGGTGATATCGGCGTCGGCGCGCGCGAGATCGGCTACTTCTTCGGCCAGTACAAGCGCATCACCGGACGCTATGAATCCGGCGTGCTGACCGGCAAGAGCCCGCATTGGGGCGGCGCTCTGGTGCGGCGTGAAGCGACCGGCTATGGCGCCGCTTATTTTGCCGACGAGATGTTGAAAGTTCGTGGAGAAAGTATCGAAGGAAAGACCTGCGTCGTATCCGGATCCGGCAACGTCGCCATCTATGCCATCGAGAAACTGCAGTCTCTCGGCGCCAGGGTCGTTGCCTGTTCGGATTCGAACGGCGTCATCCATCATGAGCGCGGCATCGATCTGGAAACGCTGCGGCGCCTGAAGGAAGTGGAGCGGCGCCGGATCAAGGACTACGCCGACATCCATCGCGATGCGGCTTACATCGCCGGCGGCAATATCTGGGCGATCCCGTGCCAGCTCGCATTCCCCTGCGCCACGCAGAACGAAATCGATGAGCAGTCCGCGCGCACGCTGGTGAGCAATGGCTGCATCGCGGTGAGCGAGGGCGCCAACATGCCGGCCACGGCGGCGGCGGTGCGCGTGTTCATCGCCGCGGGTCTGGCCTACGGGCCCGGCAAGGCGGCGAATGCCGGCGGTGTGGCGACGTCGGCGCTCGAGATGCAGCAGAACGCGAGCCGTGATGCCTGGTCGTTCGAGCACACGGAGCAGCGCCTGCACGAGATCATGAGAAAGATCCATGCCGACTGTTACGAGACCGCGGAGGAATTCGGCAGTCCGGGGAATTACATGGTGGGTGCCAACATCCTCGGTTTCCGCCGCGTTGCCGAAGCCATGCTGGCCTTCGGCGTGATCTGAGCCTTTCCTCTTCCGCCGGCGCGCCGCGTCCGCCTGGGTCGCGGCGCGCCGGCCGGGATCAGCGTGAAGCCGTCCGGCTGAACGCGACGAAACCCTGCAGGAACTGTTGCAACTGCTCACGCACCTTATCGTCGAGCAGCGCGCCACTCTCATCGAACACGCGTCCGGCATGAGAAACGAGCAGGCGGCCGCCGAACCAGGGTTGCGTACCCAGCGTGCGCAGCACCGGCAGCCAGGCATTCTGCGCCAGCACCGTACCGAAGCCGCCGGGCGAGGCGCCGATCACCGCCACCGGGCGGCCGCCGAACACCTGCGCGATATCCGATGACGGCCGTGACAGCCAGTCGATGGCGTTCTTGAACACGCCGGGGATGGAGTGGTTGTATTCCGGGCTGGCCAGCAGCAGTCCGTCCGCGGCGATGATCCGTTCTTTCAGCGCGGCTACCGCCGGCGGAATACCTGATGCGGCTTCCAGGTCGCCGTCATAGAGTGGGATGTCCCGGATGGTGGCGATGTCGAGTTGCGACGATGTCGGCATGAGCGTGGCGGCGGCACGCAGCAGGGCGGCATTGAAGGAGCCCTGGCGCAGGCTGCCGGCGATTCCGATGATGCGGGTCATGATGTGTCCTCCTTGGGCGGGCACGGTCTCTGCACACTGTGATCGCCGCGATCCGTGTTGACAAGGGGGGAGTGACAAGGGAAATCACGATCGTGCACCCGGCCGTGCGCTGCAGCGTGCAGCCAGCCGCTCGGTGGTGAAATCGATGAAGGTGCGCACAGCGGGAATCAGGCCGCGGCGCGAAGCGTAGACGATGTAAAGCGTGGCGTGTGGCAGGGTGTGCTCGGGCAGCACGATTTCCAGCCGACCGTCGCGGATATCGGCGGCGCATATTTCGTCCGGCAGTACGGCGATGCCGAGTTCGGCGAGCACGCCTTCCTTCAGCACCAGCCAGTCGTCGGTGTCGAGCACCGGCTGATAAGCATGGGTGGTGACGGCACCGTTCGGTTCGGTGAATTGCCAGGCATAGGATGAGTCGTGGCGGCTCTTGCCGAGTCCTCTGAAACGGAACAGGTCCGCGATCGCATCCGGGCGGCCATGGGCGTCGAGATAAGCGGGGGCGCCGACCAGATAATTGCGGCTTTCGCCGATCCGTCGTGCGATCAGGTTGGAATCCTCCAGCGGCACTGCGCGGAAGCGTATGGCGACGTCGAAGCCTTCGTCGATCAGATCGACGAGACGGTCGGTGGCGGTGAGCGAAACATGCACCTCGGGGTACTGCTGCATGAACTCGACCGCGATCGGGCCGAGCGAGGACTGTGCCATCAGGGCCGGACAGGTGATCCGCACCCGTCCGCGCGGACGGGCCTGGATCTGCTCGACGACATCGCTGGCGGCTTCCGCTTCGCTGACCATGGCGCGGCAGCGTTCATAGTAGCGCTCGCCGACCGGCGTCAGCGCCAGCCTGCGTGTACTGCGGTGCAGCAGGCGCACGCCGAGGCGTTCCTCCAGGCTGGCGATCCGCCGGCTGACGCTGGACGTGGTCAATCCGGCGGCGCGGCTGGCGGCCGTGAAGCTCTTGTGCTCGACCACCAGAACGAAGAGGTAGAGGTCGTTGAGATCCTGCAGGCCCGGCTTCAGATTCAGTGCTTGATTGTTGTTCATGGCGTAAAGGTGTTTTCTTGTTTCGGGATCTATTCAGGTATTGGTGGAGTAAATAACATTAATGCCTAGTGCGTAGCCAGTAAAGCGCCATTTGAGCACAGCGCCTGGGCAGGCTGCGAATCCCGGATTGATTATAAGGAGAATGCCATGAAGCTGCTTCACATCGATTCCAGCGTACTGAGCGAAAATTCGGTTTCCCGTCAGTTGACGCGTGATCTGGTCGGACAATGGCAAGGTGCCGTGCCCGGTCTCGAAGTGATTTACCACGATCTGGCGGTCGACGCGCCCGGGCATTTGTCGGGCGCCGTTCTGGCCGCGGGCCGGATGCCCGCCGAACAGCGCCCGCAGGCGCAGCAGCGGGAGGTCGAGCAGAGCGAAGCGCTGCTCGACGAATTCCTGGCTGCCGACGTCATCGTGCTGGGAGCGCCGATGTACAATTTCACCATCCCTTCCCAGCTCAAGGCCTGGTTCGATCGTGTGGTGGTGGCGGGCCGCACTTTCAGATATACCGAAAACGGTGTGCAGGGCCTGGCCGGCGGCAAGCGGGTCGTGATCGTTTCCTCACGCGGCGGTATCTATTCGAACGGTCCCGCTCACGCCATGGATCATCAGGAGGCCTATCTGAAGACGATCCTCGGTTTTGTAGGCATCACCGATGTCGACATCGTGCGCGCCGAAGGCGTGAACCTGGGCGCCGAGCAGCGCACGCTGGCGATCGCCACGGCGCAGGAGCAGATGCGCACCTTGCTGCAGGCGGCCTGAGGGCCGCACTCATTCGCGCCCGGATGCGGTTGCCGGATATGGTCTCCGGAAATGGCTTCCGGGCCTTGCGGTCAGAGATATCGAAGGAGGAGACATGAAGAAACTTGCATTCGTTCAGGGTCAGGACGTCGGTCACTGGGTCGGCGATGGTTTCCCGGTGCGCAGCATATTTTCCTATCATGAGCGCACCGCCGAGTTTTCGCCGTTCCTGCTGCTCGACTACGCCGCGCCCACTCATTTCCCGCCGAGCGAGCATCGGCGCGGCGTGGGCGAACATCCGCACCGCGGTTTCGAGACCGTCACCATCGTCTACAGCGGCGAGGTCGAGCATCGCGATTCAACTGGCGGTGGCGGCATCATCTCCGCCGGCGACGTGCAGTGGATGACGGCGGCCGGCGGCATCGTGCACGAGGAATTCCACGGTCCCTCCTTCACGCGCGAGGGCGGCACCTTCGAGGTCATCCAGCTGTGGGTGAATCTGCCGGCCAGGGACAAGATGAAGGATCCGGGCTATCAGGCCATCACCCATGCGGATATCCCGCGTGTGGAACTCGATGGCGGCGCGGGCTCGGTGCGGGTGATCGCCGGTGCCTTCGCCGGCGTGCACGGACCGGCGCGTACCTGGACGCCGATGAATATCTGGGACATGCGCATCAAGGCCGGCGCACGCGTCGAATTCGACGTGCCGGAGGGTCATACCACGGGGCTGTTCGTGCTGCACGGACGCATCCGTCTCGGCGGCGGTGAGGAAGTGGGCGAGGCCCGCATCGCGGTACTCGAGCGCGCGGGCAGCCGTGTCGTCTTCGAGGCGCTCGAAGACGTGAGTCTGCTGCTGCTGAACGGCGAGCCCATCGACGAACCGGTGGTCGGCTACGGTCCCTTCGTCATGAATACGGATGCGGAGATCCGCCAGGCCGTGCGTGATTATCAGCTCGGCAAGCTGGGGCGCATCGCCCGTACGGCGCGAGAAGCGACCGGCTGACCGCGCCGGCCGTGACGGGTTTGCCCGGATTGACGCTGCGGTCATCCGGGCATAGTTTCGAGGGTGACGATCTCAAGGAGCAGGTCTGCTCGGATCCGATTCCGAATCTATTCCCAGATCTATCAAGGAGGAGCCATGGCGCATTCACCGGGACACCGGAAGTGGCCGGACCATCACGTACTCGAAGAGCACATGGACGAGCGCGTCGAGGTGGTTTTCAACGGTTTCAAGGTTGCCGATTCGCGCGATGTGGTGCGGGTAAGCGAGGACGATCATCCCCCGCGTTATTATTTCCCGCGCCGCGACGTCAGCATGGAGGCGCTCAGCCGCACGGAAACGGTTACGCAGTGCCCGTTCAAGGGCACTGCGAACTATTACTCGCTTACCGTCGGCGGTTGGACTGTTCGCGATGCGGTGTGGACCTACGAGCATCCCTATGATGAACACGAAGGCCTGCGCGAGCGGCTGGCCTTCGACGAGGAAGCGGTGGATCGAATCAGCATCGACGCATGATCTGCCGTGAAGGCAGGGCGAGCGCCCGGGGTGGGATCGTTGTCCTGGTGGCTGGCACCGTCGCGCGCAACGCCCGCTTCAGCTGACCGTTTCTCCGGCCGCCTGCAGGTCGGCGTGATACGAGGAACGCACCATCGGGCCGCTGGCGACGTTTCTGAAACCCATCTGCTCCGCAGTCTCTCCCAGTTGCCGGAATTCATCCGGCGTCACGTAGCGCGCCACCGGCAGGTGATGCCGGCTCGGCTGCAGGTACTGGCCAAGTGTCAGCATGTCGCAGCCGTGCGCGCGCAGATCGCGCATCACCACATCGATTTCTTCCAGGGTTTCGCCGAGTCCGAGCATGAGGCCGGACTTGGTCGGTACATCCGGGCACATCTCCTTGAAGCGTTGCAGCAGACGCAGCGACCAGGCGTAGTCGGCGCCGGGGCGCGCCTGGCGATAGAGGCGCGGCACGGTTTCCATATTGTGATTGAAGACATCGGGCGGCGCCTGTTCCATCAGCGCGAGGGCAACGTCCATGCGGCCGCGGAAATCGGGTACCAGCACTTCGATGCGGGTCTGCGGACTGAGTCGGCGCACCGCCTGGATGCAGGCGACGAAATGGCCGGCGCCGCCGTCGCGCAGATCGTCGCGATCCACCGAGGTGATGACGACGTACTTGAGTTCCATCGCGGCGATGGTGCGGCCGAGATTCTCCGGCTCTTCGCCGTCGAGCGGGCCGGGCTTGCCGTGGGCGACGTCGCAGAAGGGACAGCGCCGCGTGCAGATGTCGCCCATGATCATGAAGGTCGCCGTGCCGTGGCCGAAGCATTCGCCGAGATTCGGACAGGAGGCTTCCTCGCACACCGTGTGCAGGCGGTGCTCGCGCAGAATGGCTTTGAGGCGCGCGACGTTCGGGCTCGCGGGGTTGCGCGCGCGGATCCACGGCGGCTTGCGCGCCGGCGTGACCGTCGGTTCGATCTTGACCGGGATGCGGGCAACCTTGTCGGCGCCGCGCAGTTTGTCGGGAAGGCTCATCAGGGATCCAGGCTGTCTCGGTAAAGGATCTCATTGTACCCCAGCCGCCGTGCCAGCGCGGCGACCAGGCGATCGGAGGCGTCACGCAGCATTTCTACGGATATTCCCCCAGGTATCTCTCTGGGTATTTCCCCAGGCATTTCTCCGGGCATTTCTCCAGGCATTTCCCCGGCAGGCCGGGTGGCGGGGACGAGTTCGCTGAGCTGGGTGACGGCCA
>CAYLYS010000005.1:56775-69695 GCA_964388175.1 uncultured Chromatiales bacterium
CGGTTCCAGGTCCATGGCGACGTTGAGGCTGAGGCCGTGATAGCTGCGGCCGCGTCGGACGCGCAGGCCGAGGGCGCCGATCTTGCGGCCGTCGACGTACACGCCGGGGGCGCCTGGGCGGCGGGCGGCGGCGATGCCGTAGTCCGCCAGCAGGCCGATCATGGTTTCCTCGATTTCATGCACCAGCGTCTTGATGCCGATGCCGCGCCGCGGCAGATCGATCAGCGGGTAGGCGACGATCTGGCCGGGGCCATGATAGGTCACCTGTCCGCCGCGGTCGGTGCGCACGACGGGAATCGCGCCGGGCGCGAGCACGTGTCCCTCGCGCGCGGCGCGCCCGAGCGTATAGACCGGTGGATGCTGCAGCAGCCAGAGTTCGTCCGCGCTGTCGGCGGTGCGCGCCTCGGTGCGCTCGCGCATGGCGGCGACGGTGGTTTCGTATTCGCTAACGCCCAGCCGCCGCACGGTCAGCGTGTCGGTGGTCACAGCGCCATGATGACGTATTCGGACGAGGTCAGCGCGAGGTAGATCGCATCGAGCTGCGCGCGGCTCTGCGCCGTGATGGTGAGCGTTACCGATTGATAGCGGCCTTCCTTGCTGATCCGGCTGCGGATCGCGCCTTCGCCGAGATCGGGTACGTGCGGGCGCACGAGCGTGAAAACGACGGCGTCGAGATCGCAATCGGCCTTGCCGATGATCTTGATCGGAAACTCGCAGGGAAATTCGAACAGGCTGTCCTCTTCTTCGCTCATGCGCCGTCCGCCCGCGCCTGTCTGCCGCAGGCACGCTTGTAGTCCTGGTAGAGCGTGATCATCCGTGTCCACAGCGGGCCGGGTTTGCCGCCGCCGATCGCGCGTCCGTCGAGCCGGGTCACCGGCAGGATTTCCCGGGTGGAACTGGTCAGCCAGATTTCCTGCGCCTGATCCAGATCCGATGGCGTCAGCGTCGCTTCGCGGCAGGCGATGCCGTGCCGGTCCGCGAGCTCGATGATCAGGTCACGGGTGATGCCGGGCAACAGGCGCGGTCCCTTGGGCGGGGTGAGCAGGACGTCCTCGCGCACGATGAAGAGGTTGCTGGCCGCGCCTTCGCTGACCTCGCCGCGGCGGATCAGGATCGCTTCCGCTGCGTTCTGATCGAGCGCCTGCTGGCGCAGCAGTACGTTGGGCAGCAGCGAAGTGGTCTTGAGGTGGCAATACTCCCAGCGGATGTCGTCGAGGGTGATCGCCGCCACGCCGTCACGCATGATTTCCGGCGCCACCGGCAGCAGCGGTGAAGTCATGGCGAAAACCGTGGGGCGAACGCCGGCGGGGAAGGCGTGGTCGCGCCGGGCGACGCCGCGGGTGATCTGCAGATAGATCGATTGCTCGTCTTCTTCGTTGCGCTCGACCAGCTCGCCGATGATGCCATGCCAGCGTTCATCGCTGTACGGCTGCTCGATGCGTACGCCGGCCAGGCTCTGGCGCAGGCGTTCCAGGTGTTCGGCCAGACGAAAGGGCCGCCGGCCGTAGGCGGGGATGACCTCGTAGATGCCGTCGCCGAAGATGAAGCCGCGATCGAGCGGCGAGATCATCGCGCTCGATGCGGGCATGAATTCGCCGTTGAGAAAGACGGTGCGCACGCGGGCTCCTTGATAATCCTAGTTGTGTATACAGACCCTAGTGAAAGAACATCAGCACGCGGTCGGTGAGCCGCTGCACGAAGCCGCCCTCGACGATATCGCGCACGGCGACGAGCGGGCGATGTGCGACTTCCTCGCCGTCGAGGCTGACTGTCAGGGTGCCGAGCGGATCGCCTTTGTGCACGGGGGCGAGAATGCCGCCGTTGACGTTGAAGGCGCTGGCCAGCTTGTCCTTGTTGTTGCGCGGAATGGTGAGGTAGAGATCCTGCTCGAGCCCGAGGGGAATCTCCTGGATTTCTCCCTGCCACACGCGCGTCTGGGTCAGTGGCTCGCCGGCGCTGTGCACCAGATGGGTTTCGTAGAAGCGGAAGCCGTAGTTGAGCAGCTTCTGCGTTTCCTGCAGGCGCGCCTCTTCCGAGCGCGTGCCGAGGATAACGGAAACCAGCCGCATGTTGTCGCGCTTCGCCGAGGTCACCAGGCAATAGCCGGCCGCTTCGGTGTGTCCGGTCTTGCCGCCGTCCACGCTGGCGTCACGCCACAGGAGGCGATTGCGGTTGGGCTGGGTGATGCCGTTGTAGGTGTATTCCTTGAGCGAGTACCAACCGTAGTAGTCGGGGAACTGGCGGATGAGAGCCTGCATCAGCAGGGCAAGATCGAAGGCCGTGGTGTAGTGCTCGGGGTGCGGCAGGCCGGTGCTGTTGACGAAATGCGTGCCGGTCATATTGAGCGCGCGCGCGTAGTTGTTCATCAGATCGGCAAAGGCGTCTTCACCGCCGGCGACGTGCTCGGCGAGCGCTACCGAGGCATCGTTGCCCGATTGCACGATCACGCCCTTGAGCAGGGTTTCCACATCGACCCGCGAATTGACCTGGATAAAACTGCGCGAGCCGGGCATGCGCCAGGCTTTTTCGCTGATCAGCACCTGGTCCTCGAGCTTGATGTTGCCAAGCCGCAGTTCGTTGAACACGATATAGGAGGTCATCAGCTTGGTCAGGCTGGCGGGTTCCAGCCGCTCGCGGGCATTGCCTTCGACCAGCACCTGGCCGCTGTTGAAATCCATCAGCAGATAGCCGCCGGCATTCACTGCCGGCGGCGCCGGCGCCGGTATCGCGGCCGCGGCCGGTGTGGTAGCCAGCAGCATGAGCAGGGCGAGCAGGCTCAGGCCGGCGATGACGGAGGAGATGCCGCCGGCACGATGCGGGCGGGAATGCAGGGGGAATGAGGTCACGCGGATAGGTCTCCTGTAAGGCTTGCGGTTTGCTTGCGCAGACGGCGCCCGCGCCCGCACGGCAGACAGTGTAACGATTATTCGGCGTCTGAAAAACCGAGCGCTGAGGGCGCCGCTCAATCGAGCACGATGTGGGTGTCCAGTCCCATGGCGAGCAGTTCGCGGCTGACGCGGTCGGCTTCGTTCACATCCTGCAGCGGACCGATGCGGACACGGTAAAGCGGCGTACGGCTGTCTCCGGTGGGTACCACATGCACGCCGCTGTGCGCTGCGCTTTCGAGCCGGGAGCGCAGGCGGACGGCGTTTTCCATCTGGCTGAAGGCGCCGATCTGCAGATAGAGGCCGGGCGCCGTCGCTGCCTTACTGCCGCTCGCATCGGTCGCGGCGAGCCGCGTGGCGTTGTTTTGCCAGTCGACCGGATCGATCGCCCTGATCTCCACCATGCCCGTGCCTTGCTGCGTGATTCCGAGCTTCGCCGCCGCCGCATAGGAGAGGTCGATCAGGCGATTGTGCTTGAACGGGCCGCGGTCATTGATCTTGACGATGATGGTGCGGCCGTTGGCGAGATTCGTCACTTCGGCGTAGGTGGGCAGCGGCAGTGAGGTGTGCGCGGCGGTCATGGCGTACATGTCGAAGGGTTCACCGCTCGAGGTGCGCCGGCCATGGAATTTGCTGCCGTACCAGGAGGCGATGCCGCGCTCGACATAGCCGGTGCTGCTGGTCAGTACTTCATAGCGCCGGTCGAACACCACGTAGGAAGCGGGGTTGCCGTAGCGGCTGAGCGGTTCCGCGCGCGGTATCGCGTCGGGAATGGAGGCCGCGTCGATCGGCATCGGCGGCGGGCCGTCCGCGGGCTCGAACGGCGCGGTGGACGGTTTCTGCGGCAAGGCGCTGCAGCCGGCCACGGTCAAGACGACCAGCATGGCGGCGATGAATCCGCGCGAGGCGTATTGCCACGGATCGAAAACGGATGCGCTCGGGTTCATGGCGCTTCGATTGCCTGCACGGCAGCGTCATGACGCGCGCGGATCTCCTGCGCCAGCTGGTAGACCGCCATGGCGTAGAGCGAGCTGCGATTGTAGCGCGTGATGACGTAGAAATTGTTGAGGGCAACCCAGTATTCCTGCCCGTCGCTGCCTTCCAGCTCGACCAGGCTGGCGAGCGCATCCGGCGGCAGCGTATCGGTGAGGCTGACGCCGAAGCCGGCGAAGTCGCGCACCGCTGTGTGCGGCTTGATGTTGCGTTCGAGCAGCGTGCGGTAGCCTTCGCCCGCTACCGAGGCGGCGCCGACCACGGGTTCGCCGGCCGCCCAGCCGTGGACTTTGAAATAGTTGGCGACGCTGCCGATGACGTCGGCGATGCTGCCGAACAGATCGCGTTGCCCGTCGCCGTCGAAATCGATGGCGTAATGGCGGTAGCTGCTGGGGATGAACTGGGGTTTGCCCATGGCGCCGGCGTAGGAGCCGGTGAGCGCCAGCGGATCGAAATGTTCTTCGCGCGCCAGAATCAGATACTGCTCCAGCTCGCCGCGGAAAAAGGTGCCGCGCGGCGGATAGTCGAAGGCGAGGGTGGCGAGCGAGTCGAGCACGCGGTGACGGCCGGTATTGCGGCCGTAAAGGGTTTCCACGCCGATGATGGCGGTGATGAACTCGGGCGGCACACCGAAACGGTCCTCGGCGCGCTGCAGGATCTCGCTGTGTTCGCGCCAGAACTCCACGCCGCCGTCGATGCGCCGATCGGTGATGAAGATCGGGCGGTAGGCATGCCACGGCCGGCGTTCGGCCGGGCGCGTCATGGCGTCGATGATGTCCTGGCGGAACGCCGCCTGGCTGAACAGCCGGGTCAGCTCGTCGCTGGAGAAATCATGCCGGGCGGACATGTCGTCGATGAAGGTGCGGACCTCGGCACGTTCTTCGTAGTGTGCGGTGGCGGCACAGGCCGTCGCCGCGCAGGCGATGAGCGTGCTGGCGGCGATCCTGGCGAGATGGTATCCGACTCTGGCCCTATCCATTGTTCAAGATGGCAGTAGTTTGCGGTGAGTGTGGATCGACATGACGATGCCGAAGCCTGCCATGACCGTGACCATGGCGCTGCCGCCGTAGCTGACCAGCGGCAGCGGCTGTCCGACGACGGGCAACAGGCCGGTCACCATGCCGATGTTGACGAAAGTATATACGAAAAAAGTCAGAATCAGGCTGCCGGCGACGAGGCGGGTGAAGGTGTCGTGCGCCTGCGTGGCGATGTAGAGTCCGCGCACGACGATGAATAGATAGAGACTCATCAGGATGATGGTGCCGATGAGGCCGAATTCTTCGCTGAATACGGCGAAGATGAAGTCGGTGCTGCGTTCGGGCAGGAACTCGAGCTGTGATTGTGTGCCGTTGAGCCAGCCTTTGCCGTACAGTCCGCCGGAGCCGATGGCGATCTTCGACTGGATGATGTGATAGCCGCTGCCGAGCGGATTGCGTTCGGGGTCGAGGAAGGTGAGCACCCGCGTGCGCTGATAATCGTGCATGTTGTACCACACCAGCGGTGCGCAGGCCGCCGCGGTGATGGCGGCGGCGAAAAAATAGCGCCAGCGCATGCCGGCCAGCAGCAGGACGAAGACGCCTGATCCGGCGATCAGCAGCGAGGTGCCGAGATCGGGCTGGCGCGCGATCATCATCACCGGCACGGCAATCATGGCCAGGGCTACGGCCAGTTGCCGGCGGGCGGGCGGCAGTGCCCGTTCCGACAGATACCAGGCCACCATCACCGGCACGGCGATTTTCATCAGTTCCGAGGGCTGGAAGGTGACGAAACCGAGATCCAGCCAGCGCTGGGCGCCCTTGCCGGTTTCACCGAACAACAGCACCGCGGCGAGCAGCAGGAGTCCGCCGGCATAGGTCCAGGGCGCCCAGTATTCGATATGGTGTGGCGGCACCTGCGCCAGGATGAACATCACCGTGAAGGCGATGCCGAGCCTGATGCCCTGGCGCAGCACCAGATCGGTGTCCTGTCCGCTGGCGCTGTACAGCGTGACCAGGCCGAGCAGCGACAGCAGCACGAGGGCGATCAGCAAGGGGATATCCATGTGCAGGCCGCGCACGAACAGGCGCGAGCGGCGCCGGTCTCCCCAGCGTGCGGTGCGGCGTGAAAGCGATGGGATCATGAGCTGGGTCCGCCGAGATAATGATCGATGATCCGGCGCGCCAGCGGCGCGGCGGTGCCGGAGCCGCTGCGGCCGTTTTCCACGATGACGGCTATGGCGATCCGCGGATCGTCGATCGGCGAGAAGGCGACGAACAGGGCATGGTCGCGCAGGCGCTCGGCGACGTCTTTTTCCACATAGCGTTCATCCTGGCGGATGCCGAAAACCTGCGCCGTGCCGGTCTTGCCGGCGATCGGATGGAGCGCGTTGCGACCGGCGGCCTGCGCCGTTCCGCGCGGGCTGTGCATGACCTTGCGCATCGCTTCGATGACGTCATCCCAGTCCTGCGCGTTCCTGATCTCGATTTCTCCATCCCGTATCGGCAGCAATGCCTGGCGCAGGCCGCTGGCCGGGATCTCGACCGCCTGCACCAGGCGCGGCGCGTGCGAGACGCCTCGTGCGGCCAATACCGCGGTGGCGTGCGCCAGTTGCAGCGGCGTGGCCAGCATATAGCCCTGGCCGATACCGGCGATGACCGTTTCGCCGCGGTACCAGGGCTGATTGTGCTGCTGCCGTTTCCATGCTCGTGACGGCAGCAGGCCCGGCCGCTCGTTGGGCAGATCGATGCCCGTGATGCGGCCGAGCCCGAACAGGTCGAGATAGTCGTGGATGCGGTCGATGCCGAGCGTGAGCGCCAGATCGTAAAAGAAAACGTCGCATGATTCGACGATCGCGCTTTCCAGATTCATCGTGCCGTGGCCGCTTGGCTTCCAGTCGCGGTAGCGATGGCTGTCGCCCTCGAGGCTGAACCAACCCGGACAGAAGGATGAGGTGTTGATCTTGATGCGATCGCTCTCCAGGCCGGCGAGCCCGATGAGCGGCTTGATGGTGGATCCCGGCGGGTACTGGCCGCGCAGTGCGCGGTTGAACAGCGGATTGTCGGGAGAATTCCGCAGCGCATCGTACGACGACTGGTCGATGCCGGTCACGAAAAGGTTGGGATCGTATCCCGGCGTGCTGGCGAAGGCCAGCACGTCGCCGTTGCGCGGGTCGATGGCGACGACGGCGCCGCGCTGCGCGCCGAGCGCGTCTTCCGCCACCTGCTGCAGGCGGGTGTCGAGCGTGAGATAGACGCTCTGTCCGGGTGTGGCGGGCGTTTGCGACAGCTCGCGCAGCGAGCGGCCGACGGCGTTGATCTCCACCTGTTTGAATCCGACCTGGCCGTGCAGCAGCTCTTCGTAGTGGCGCTCGATGCCGGTTTTGCCGATGAAATCGGTGGCGCTGTAGTTGGCGTCGAGCTGGCGCAGTTCCTCTTCGTTGATGCGGCCGACGTAGCCGACCGCGTGTACCGCCAGTGCGCCGAGGGGGTAGTGGCGAACGACGCGGGCTTCGGTTTCGACGCCGGGAAAGTGATGGCGCTCGATGGCGAAGCGCGCCATTTCCACTTCATTGAGGTTGAAGCGCAGCGGGATGCTGTGGAACGGCCGCTTGCGGCGCATCTGGCGGTAGAAGCGGCGGACGTCCTCGTCGCTGATGGCGACGAGGTGGCGCAGCGCGGCGATGGTTTCATCGAGATTGCCCGCCTTCTCCGGGATGATTTCCAGGCTGAAGGAGGGGATGTTCTGCGCCAGCAGCACGCCGTTGCGATCGTAGATGAAGCCGCGCATGGGCGGAACGGCGACGATGTTGATGCGGTTGCCGTCGGACAGCGTGGTGAAGTGCTTGTGATTGATGACCTGCAGATAGACCAGGCGGGCGCCGATGGCGGCAACCAGCAGCAGGGTGATGAAGGCGGCCCATGCCGCGCGTTCGTTGAACAGCCTGGATTCGCGGAAATGATCCTTGATGGTTACCCTGACGGGCATCGTCGGTCCGGCTCAGGAGACGCCGAAGCGGCGGCGCAGGCCGCGCAGCAGCAGAAAAACGAATGGCCACAGCAGGGTGCTGGTGAACGCCGGCAGCAGCGCTGTCCAGGCGTCGGTGTGCTGTCCGCTGATGCCCTTGATCCACAGCTGCAGCATGAGATGGAGCAGGACCAGGATGAACACGCTGAACGCCTGCTGCCACAGCGGGAAAATGCGCAGGCGCTGATACAGTTGCAAGGTGATATAGGCGACGATCGCCAGTGACAGCGCATGTTGACCCAGCAGGCCGCTGCGCAGCACGTCGAGCAGCAGTCCGGTCAGCCAGGCGATGCCGACGCCGATGCGCTCGGGCAGCGCCATGCACCAATAGATCAGCACCAGCAGTACCCATTCCGGCCGCAGCGGCGCCAGCCAGTCCGGCATCGGGGCGACGGTGAGCGCAAGGGCGGCGATGAAGCTCAGGGCGATGATCATGGGCGGCTGCGCTGTCCGTTCAGGATGCCGGGAGTGCGGCAGCGGGAGGATCGTCCGCGCCGGCGTCGTCGGTTTCGGCGCCCGGCATGACCAGCAGCACGACACGCGTGCTGTCGAGCTGGGCGACGGGTTCGGCCGAGACGCGGGCGAAAGGCGTATCGAGCGCGCGTTCAACGGTGGTGACGCGCGCCACCGGATAGCCGGGTGGAAAGCGGCCGTCGAGGCCGGAGGTGACCAGCAGGTCGCCTTCCTTGATATCGGCGTTGCGCGGCAGCAGGGACAGCTCCAGGCGGTTGGCGTCGCCGATGCCCTGGGCGATGGCGCGCAGGCCGTTGCGGTTGACCTCGATGGGCACGGCGTGGCTGGGATCGGTGATGAGCATGACGGTGCTGGTGCGCGGCGTGACTTTGACCACCTGGCCCATCACGCCGGCGGCGTCGACGATGGGCTGGCCCTCGCGCACATGGTGGCGGCTGCCCTTGTTGAGCACGACCTGGCGTGAAAACGGCGCCATGTCCACGGCCAGCAGCTCGGCGATCAGCACCGGCTGACTGATGGCGGCGGAGGAGTCGAGCAACTGGCGCAGGCGATCGTTCTCCGCTTCCAGCGCTTCCAGCTTCAGCAGCTGCGACTGCAGGAACAGTTGCTGCGCGCGCAGATCGCGGTTTTCCTCCTGCAGCGAGCGCCGGGTCGAGAAGCCGTCGCTGAACCATTCGCCGGTCGCGCCGGGCAGGCTGACCAGGTACTGGATGGGGTAGACGATGTATGAGAGCGCGCTGCGGATGGTGTCCATGTGGTGTTGCCGATGGTCGATGGTCATCATGACGACGGCCAGCAGCGACAACACCACCACGCGCAGGGTAATGGACGGTCCCCGGAGGAATAAGGGCTTTATCTCACACCTCTGTCGTTCAAGTGTGCGGCATCGCTGTGCGGGCGCTGCCCAGCGTCGGCGACGGGCGGGGTTGCCGGGTTACTCCTGCGCAAAGATGGAGCCGTTATGCATGTCCAGGGTTTCCAGCGCGCGGCCGCCGCCGCGGGCGACGCAGGTCAGCGGGTCTTCGGCGACGATGACCGGCAGCCCGGTTTCCTCCGACAGCAGCCGGTCCAGGTCGCGCAGCAGCGCGCCGCCGCCGGTGAGCACCATGCCGCGTTCGGCGATGTCGGCGCCGAGCTCGGGTGGCGTCTGTTCGAGCGCCGTCTTGACCGCGCCGACGATGCCGGAGAGCGGTTCCTGCAGCGCTTCGAGGATCTCGTTGCTGTTGAGCGTGAAGGTGCGCGGCACGCCTTCGGCGAGGTTGCGGCCGCGTACTTCGATTTCGCGGATCTCGCTGCCGGGGTAGGCGGAGCCGATCTTGTGCTTGATCATTTCGGCGGTCGCTTCGCCGATCAGGCTGCCGTAGTTGCGGCGCACGTAGTTGATGATGGCCTCGTCGAAGCGGTCGCCGCCGATGCGGGCGGAAGCGGAATAGACGATGCCGTTGAGCGAGAGCACGGCGACTTCGGTGGTGCCGCCGCCGATGTCGAGCACCATCGATCCGCTCGCCTCGCCGACCGGCAGGCCGGCGCCGATCGCCGCCGCCATCGGTTCTTCGATCAGATAGGCTTCACGCGCGCCGGCGCCTGCCGCCGATTCCTTGATCGCGCGGCGCTCGACCTGCGTCGAACCGCAGGGAACGCATACCAGCACGCGCGGGCTGGGGCGGAAGAACCGGTTCTCGTGCACTTTGCGGATGAAATGCTGTAACATCTTTTCCGTCACGGTGAAGTCGGCGATGACGCCGTCCTTGAGCGGCCGGATCGCGGTGATGTTGCCGGGTGTACGGCCGATCATGAGCTTTGCTTCCATGCCCACGGCGGCGATCGTGCGCTGGCCACCCGAGCCCGGTTCCTGTCGGATTGCCACCACGGACGGTTCATTCAGCACGATGCCCTGTCCCCGGACGTAGATCAGCGTGTTGGCGGTGCCGAGGTCGATCGACAGATCGTTGGAGAAGATGCCGCGCAGCCGTTTGAACATGGGCAATGAAGTCCTTGTTATATAAGGTGGGTCAAAAACCGGAAATACTCTATCAGTGGGTGCATGCGAGAGCAAGCAAACACGTGCGTCCGGTGCTGCAAAAACAGGGGTGAGCATGTCCTTGGAAGAAAGTGACGTAGAGAGAATCGCGCATCTCGCGCGGCTTGAAATCGCGCCGGCCGATGTCGCCGCCTACGCGCGCAGTCTCGCCGGCATCCTCGATTTCGTCGCGCAGATGGACGCGGTGGATACGGCGGGCGTCGAACCGATGGCGCACCCGCTCTCGGTGGTGCAGCGGCTGCGCGAGGATGCGGTCACCGAGACCGATCGGCGCGAGGATTTCCAGGCGATCGCCCCGCGCGTCGAGGCCGGCCTCTATCTGGTGCCCCGAGTCATCGAGTGAGTATTCTTTTCCCGACGCATCTCCCCGTTTTGTCCGGAACCCTGTCAAGATGAATAGCGCCACCTCCACCCCTGTGCACCGCCGTTCCATAGCGGCCCTGCGCGCCGGCCTGCGCGCGGGCGAATTTTCCAGCGCGGAGCTGACGAGGATTTTCCTCGATCGCATCGCCACGCTCGATCCGGCGCTCAACGCCTTCATCACGGTGACCGGAGAGCGGGCATTGGCCGCGGCGGCCGCGGCCGACCGGCGCATTGCCGCCGGCACGGCCGGTGCGCTCGAAGGCATTCCGCTGGCGCACAAGGATATCTTCTGCACCGACGGCGTGCGCACCAGCTGTGCTTCGCGCATGCTCGACAATTTCATCGCGCCCTACGATGCCACCGTGGTGGAGAACCTGGCCCGCGCCGGCATGGTGATGCTGGGCAAGACCAATATGGACGAGTTCGCCATGGGCTCATCCAATGAAACCAGCTATTACGGACCGGTGCGCAATCCCTGGGATCCCGCCACTGTGCCGGGCGGCTCCTCCGGCGGTTCGGCGGCGGCGGTCGCGGCGCGGCTTGCCCCGGCGGCGACGGGCACCGATACCGGCGGCTCGATCCGCCAGCCGGCGGCGCTGTGTGGGGTGAGCGGCTTGAAGCCGACCTACGGTACGGTGTCGCGCTACGGCATGATCGCTTTCGCGTCCAGCCTGGATCAGGCCGGGCCGATTGCCGCCAGCGCCGAGGATCTCGCCTGGCTGCTGGCGGCGATGTCCGGCTTCGATGCGCGCGATTCCACCAGTCTCGAGCGGCCGGTGCCGGATTACCCCGCGCTGCTCGACATCGACCTCACCGGCCTGCGCATCGGTCTGCCGCGTGAATTCTTCGGCGCCGGACTGGACGCCGCGGTCGGCGACGCCGTCGCCGAGGCGGTGGCCCTGTATGAGCGGCTGGGCGCCAGCGTGGTGGAAATCGATCTGCCCAACAGCGCGCTGGCAACGCCCACTTATTATGTGGTCGCGCCCGCCGAATGCTCTTCCAATCTGGCCCGCTTCGATGGCGTGCGCTACGGCTATCGCTGCGAGGAGCCGCGCGATCTCATGGATCTGTACAAGCGCTCGCGCGGCGAGGGCTTCGGCGCCGAGGTCAAGCGCCGCATCATGATCGGTACTTATGTGCTGTCTTCCGGCTATTACGACGCCTATTATCTCAAGGCGCAGCAGCTGCGCCGCCTGATCAGCGCCGACTTCGCCCGCGCCTTCGAGCGGGTCGACGTCATTCTGGGGCCGACCGCGCCGGAAACGGCGTTCAAGCTGGGCGCCAAGGCGCAGGATCCCTTGACCATGTACCTCAGCGATATCTACACCATCGCCGTCAACCTCGCCGGCCTGCCCGGCATGTCCATTCCCTGCGGCTTCGCCCGCGGCCTGCCGGTCGGACTGCAGCTCATCGGCAATTATTTCGACGAGGCGCGGCTGCTGGCGCTGGCGCATCGCTACCAGCAGGAGACCGACTGGCATCTGCGTGTCCCGGAGGCCTGCGCATGAGCGGCGCGACGACATGGGAAGTGGTGATCGGCCTGGAGGCGCATGTCCAGTTGCAGACTCGCAGCAAGATCTTCTCCGGTTCATCGACGGCCTACGGCGCCGAGCCCAACACCCAGGCGAGCGCGATCGACCTCGGCCTGCCGGGTGTGCTGCCGGTGCTGAACGGCGAGGCGGTGCGCATGGCGGTGAAATTCGGCTTGGCCGTCGGCGCGCACGTCGCGCCGCGCTCGGTGTTCGCGCGCAAGAATTACTTCTATCCCGATCTGCCGAAAGGCTACCAGATCAGCCAGTACGAGCTGCCGATCGTCGCCGGCGGCACGATCGAAATCGATCTCGGCGAAGGCCTGGGCACGAAGGTCATCGGTATTACCCGTGCGCATCTGGAAGAGGATGCCGGCAAGTCCCTGCACGAGGATTTCCATGGTTTCAGCGGCATCGATCTCAACCGTGCCGGCACGCCGCTGCTGGAAATCGTCTCCGAGCCGGATCTGCGCAGCGCGGCCGAGGCGGCGGCCTACATGAAGACTCTGCATACGCTGGTGCGCTATCTTGAGATCTGCGACGGCAATATGCAGGAGGGCTCGTTCCGCTGCGACGCTAACGTGTCGGTGCGACCGCGCGGAGCGGGCAAGCTCGGTGCGGGTACCGAGCTTG
>CAYLYS010000006.1:0-719 GCA_964388175.1 uncultured Chromatiales bacterium
CGGGTGGCGAGGCGCAGCGGGTCAAGCTGAGCCGCGAGCTGTCCAAGCGCGACACCGGCAAGACCCTGTACATCCTCGACGAGCCGACCACCGGCCTGCACTTCGCCGACATCCAGCAACTGCTCGACGTACTGCACCGCCTGCGCGACCACGGCAACACCGTGGTGGTGATCGAGCACAACCTGGACGTGATCAAGACCGCCGACTGGCTGGTGGATCTGGGCCCCGAGGGCGGCTCCAAGGGCGGCATGATTATCGCCACTGGCACACCCGAGGAAGTCGCGGCGAACAAGGCGTCGCACACCGGCCACTTCCTCAAGCCGCTGCTGGAACGCGATCACGCCTGAAACGAAAAAGCCCCGCGGTTGCGGGGCTTTTTCTTGCTACGGGCCTCAGGCCGCCAGGTCGAAACGATCCAGGTTCATCACCTTGGTCCAGGCGGCGACGAAATCCTCGAGGAACTTCGCCTCGCCGGCCGGGCCGGCATACACTTCCGCCACCGCGCGCAGCACCGAGTTGGAGCCGAACACCAGATCGACGCGCGAAGCGGTCCACTTCACCTCGCCGGTCTGCCGATCACGCCCTTCGAACACCTGACGATCCTCCGACACCGGCTTCCACGCCGTGCCCATGTCGAGCAGGTGGGTGAAGAAGTCGTTGCTCAGGCTACCGGGACGCGCGGTGAACACCCCGGTCTGCTCGCCACCGGCGTTGATGTT
>CAYLYS010000006.1:729-25248 GCA_964388175.1 uncultured Chromatiales bacterium
GATGTTGATCGCCCGCAGGCCGCCCAGCAGCACCGTCAGCTCCGGCGCGGTCAGGGTCAGCAGCTGCGCCTTGTCGATCAGCAGCGCCTCGGCCGGTATCCGGTAGCGGCCCTTGAGGAAGTTGCGGAAGCCGTCGGCGATGGGTTCGAGCACGGCCATGGCCTCGACGTCGGTCTGCTCCTGGGACGCATCCATCCGGCCTGGGGCGAAGGGTACGCTCAGCTCATGGCCTGCGCTCCTCGCCGCCTGCTCGATGCCCGCCGAACCAGCCAGCACGATCAGGTCGGCCAGCGAGATCTTCTTGCCGCCGGCCTGTGCGGCGTTGAACTCGCCCTGGATGCCTTCCAGCACCTGCAGCACCCTGGCCAGCTGTTCCGGCTGGTTGGCCGCCCAGTCCTTCTGCGGTGCCAGGCGGATACGCGCACCGTTGGCGCCGCCGCGCTTGTCCGAGCCGCGGAAGGTCGAGGCCGAGGCCCAGGCGGTGCCGACCAGTTCGGACACCGACAGGCCGGACGCCAGCACCTTGGCCTTGAGCGCCGCGACATCCTGCTCGTCGACCAGGGCATGGTCGACCGCCGGGATCGGGTCCTGCCAGATCAGCTCCTCGGCCGGGACTTCCGGGCCCAGGTAGCGCGAGCGCGGCCCCATGTCGCGGTGGGTAAGCTTGAACCAGGCGCGGGCGAAGGCGTCGGCGAACTGGTCCGGGTTCTCCATGAAGCGACGGGAGATCTTCTCGTAGGCCGGGTCGAAGCGCAGCGCCAGGTCGGTGGTCAGCATGGCCGGGGCGTGGCGCTTGGCGCCGTCGTGCGCATCCGGCACCGTGCCCTCTCCCATGCCGTGCTTGGGCTTCCACTGGTGCGCGCCGGCCGGGCTCTTGGTCAGCTCCCACTCGTAGCCGAACAGGTTCCAGAAGAAGTTGTTGCTCCACTTGGTCGGCGTAGTGGTCCAGGTCACTTCCAGGCCGCTGGTGATGGTGTCGCCACCCTTGCCGCTGCCGAACGAATTGCTCCAGCCCAGGCCCTGCTGTTCCAGGTCGGCGGCTTCCGGCTCGGCGCCCACATTGTCGGCCGGGCCGGCACCGTGGGTCTTGCCGAAGGTGTGGCCGCCGGCGATCAGGGCCACGGTCTCCTCGTCGTTCATCGCCATGCGCGCGAAGGTCTCGCGGATGTCATGGGCGGCGGCGATCGGATCAGGGTTGCCTTCCGGGCCTTCGGGGTTCACGTAGATCAGGCCCATCTGCACGGCGGCCAGCGGGTCTTCGAGATTACGGCCTTGGCTGTCGGTACGATCCTGTTCGTTGCCGTGCAACGCGGGCTCGGCCACCAGGGTGCCGTCGCCGCCCTTGCCGTAGCGCGCGTCGCCGCCCAGCCAGGTGGTCTCGGTGCCCCAGTAGAGGTCCTGATCCGGCTCCCAGGTGTCTTCGCGGCCGCCGGCGAAGCCGAAGGTCTTGAAGCCCATCGACTCCAGAGCGACGTTGCCGGTGAGGATCAGCAGGTCCGCCCAGGAGATGCTCTGGCCGTACTTCTGCTTGATCGGCCACAGCAGCCGGCGCGCCTTGTCCAGGCTGACGTTGTCCGGCCAGCTGTTGAGCGGGGCGAAGCGCTGCTGGCCGCGGCCGGCGCCGCCGCGGCCGTCACCGATGCGATAGGTGCCGGCGCTGTGCCAGGCCATGCGGATGAACAAGGGACCGTAGTGACCGAAGTCCGCCGGCCACCAGTCCTGTGAATCGGTCATCAGCGCCGCGAGGTCTTTCTTCACCGCGGCCAGATCGAGGCGCTTGAATGCCTCGGCGTAGTCGAAGTCCTCGTCCATCGGATCGGACTTGCTCGAGTGCTGGTTCAGCAGATCCAGCCGCAACTGCTTGGGCCACCAATCGCGATTCGAGGTACCGCCGCCGGCGGCGTTATGGTTGAACGGGCACTTGGATTCCGTTGACATGTTTTTTTCCTCCTCCTCCTTATGAACCGAATCGAGACATTAACGCAGAATGTGCAAATTCCAGCTCGCTGGGAAATCGAATCTTTCTATCCTGCCGATAGGAAAGGCGCTGCCTGTGGCGATGGAGCGCCGCGGGAAAAGACCGATCGGAATGGTCGGGCTTGGCGTCGTTGGCGGGTTGAAGCCGCTGCTGTATTCCGCTGATCGGAATCTCTTGGCCGGAATCTCTTTGCGTGCGAATGCGCGCCTTGAGTTTACAGCGGTAAACGCCCGCTCGATGGTATATCCGGATTTCGTTCGCGCCGATGCGGCGCCGGAGCGGATGACAGGCAGATTTTTCATCTTGGCGAGCCTCCAAGCTTGCCGGAATGAGCCGCCGCGTCCTGCGCAGCCGTTTCAGCTTCTCGCCGCTGTCTGCGCGTCCGCCTCTTCCATGCGTGCGTCGGACAGTGTCGCCATGTGGGGTGATTCAGGGGCGAATCGGAAAATATATGGCTTGTTTTTTATTTATGAGCGGAACGAGAGCCTGCAGCCAAGGTACTGACGGCGGTGGATAGTGTCAAGAAACACCAGTCATTCTCCGCTGCCCTGGTATTGCTGCATGCCTGATGTGCAGGAGGATTGGGGAGGGGAACTGATTCCGTTTTGCGGGCGGCGACGTCGATTACCGAAATCATGCCGGGCAGGCTTCGAGCCAGTAGCGACGGTATGTCCCGACGGCCGCCGGCGATCAGGTGGATGATGACCGGCCTGCCTTTTCGGCATCGGGCCGGGGTATGCCCGGGGTATGCTCGATGCGCAGGTGATCCACTGACATCAGTCTGGCTTGAGCCCCGGCTTCCACATCCTGATTGCCGCGCGCCAGGATTTTCAGCGCAGCCTGGGTTTCCTCTAAACTGGCGATGTCCTGCAGTACTGCCTTGGTTTCCCCGGTCTGCGTGATCACCGGGGCTTCACGCTTTTCCGCCCTATCTGCGTCGCGTCCGCACCTCGGCAGCGCTGGTTTTCAGAGTTGGCTTTCAGATGGCGGGATGGGTTTGATCCGGTATGACTGCGTTCTAGCGCATCTGCCCGCGCGCCTGTTCCGCCCGCGCCGCGCCGATCGCGGTCTTGACGTGCCGGCGTTCTTCCGGCGGTGGCAATACCGCCTTCATGCCCAGCGCTTCGAGCCACAGTTCGCGGCACCATCCCTTGCTGTGGTAGAGATGCTTGTTTTCCTGTTCCTGCACTTCTTCATGAGCCGCTCTCAATACTTTTCCTCCGGCTCCGTTCAGTTTCTTGGCGGCCGCACCGATCAGTTCCCAGTCGAGATGATCCTTGGTTTCGGCAAGGACGACGCATTCGCAGGCGGTGAGCTGGGCGGCCGCCTGATTTCCTGCTTTGAGTGCGTTCTTCATCGCTTTGACCAGGGAGGCGCCCATGTCGTGCACGATATCCCGCCCGGGGCTGCGTTCATCGGCATCGATGTCCAGCGCCGCGCATACTTCCTGCATGACGACGACATGGCGCTGGGTCTGTTCGAGATACTTCTCCCATTCTTCCTTCAGCTCTTCATTGAGCACGCATTGCAGTGCCGTTTCATAGACGTGCACGCCGCCGATCTCATGTTCGAGCGACTGCAGCATCAGTTCCTTCAATTGCGCCGTTTCCATGATGTTGTCCTCGTGGGATCCGATCTGGTGGTCGAATCTAGCATCGGCGTCATGCGCGGACGTTGCGAATACGCAATGGCGACAGCCGCGACGGCCTGGATCCGGGCGGATCAATCCGCCTGCTGAAACGGGACGTCGCTGGTCTCAGCCTGCAGCTCGATCAGTCGTATGAGCGGGTGAAGGGGCGGTGAACGACGGTGGGAAGCGCGCGCTGCAAGCAGGGACGGGTATTGATGGATGGCGTTGTGCCAGGATGGATAAAATCGAACAAAAAACCCGCCATCGAGCGGGTTTCGTGGATTTCAGACTTTCCCTGGACAGCGGAATGGTGGAGCGGAGGAGGATCGAACTCCCGACCTTCGCATTGCGAACGCGACGCTCTCCCAGCTGAGCTACCGCCCCAAGGTCTTGCTGTTTCCCGTCTGCGCGGGAAGGCGGGATTCTAGCACCGCCAATGCGCGTTTGGCCAGAACTCGGCCGCGGTTTTCCGCGCCGCTGCGGTTCGCGTGCGGCGCGGAACCCTTGTTCAGGCTTTGCCCAGGCTGTAGCCGGGTGTTGCCGCGCTGTTCCTGGCCTGGCCCGGCGCATAGGAAGCGTTTTCCTCCACCGGACGCCCGCTGAGCAGATTGAGCACCTGGCGGCTGTGGCGCAGGCCGGCCTGGATGAGGGCGCCGTTCAACTGGTTCTGCTGCCGGCATTCCATGGCGAGAGCGAGCAGTTCGCGCCAGCGCGCGGCGGTGGGTTCGCCGCTGCCGGCTACCCAGTCGCGGATGGCGTCGGGGCGCTTGCCGCAGCCGGCCTGTTGCAGGATCTGTTCGCGTTCGCGGTCCAGTTCATCGAAGCGCAGGAGTGCTGCCTGTTTGGCGGGCAGCAGTTGTTCCACGCCGGCCGCATCGCCGGCGCGCAGGATCGCCGTTTCCGCCTGCAGATGCTCATGCAGTTCACGTGCCTTGGCGATGTGGCGCGGCAGATAATCCTCGAATTGCGCGCGCGGATTCGTTTCGTTCATGGGTTTTCGTCCTCTTCTTGGTCAGTTCCGTTGCTCAATCCATGCTTGCTCGGTTCTGGCTGCCGCGCGTGAGCGCCAGCTCGGTCTGGATCAGTTTTTCCGCGACGCGCTCGGGATCGACGGCATAACTGCCGCTGTCAATTTTTTGGCGTATGGATTCCACTCTATGCTCGTCGGCGACCGGCAGGGCGGCGATGGCGGCATGCAGACGCTGCAGAAAGCCGGCCCGATCGGTGAGGGTGAAGGTGTCCGCGTTGCTCGCGGCCGATGCGTTCTGCTGGGTTTTCGCCGCCGCTTCATCGTGCGCCGCGCGCACCGGCGCGCGTTCGCCGGTCCCGCCGGTGGGCGCCGGTGTGCGGCCGTCGATTTCTATGGGCATGGTTTGTTTCCTCGCCGGTAATGCCTGGTCACATCTGGACCATGATGCTGCCGTCGGCATTGATTCTGCCTTCGACGATGCGTTTGGAATTCAGGTTGCGCACGCGGATGCGATCGCCTTCGGCGCCGTCGGCAAGTGCGCTGCCTCTCATGCGGACTTCGAACGAACCGCCCTGCGACAGGATCATGACCTCGTCGCCGCGCTTGACCAGCTTGGCCTGCGTCAGCATCGCCGGCATCAGCAGACGTCCGTCCTGCACCGGCTGGCGCAGCACTTTGCCGAGTACATCCGCCGGATCGCGGACATAGCCGTGGCCGTTCGCGGTCACGTCGCGCTCGGCGACGATGATGTGTTCACTGCCGAGCACGGTGCCGCGCGGCAGAAAGCCGCGGCTGATCACGACGCGCTCCAGCACGGCGATGCGCGCGGGCACGTAGAGATGCCAGGGATGGCTGCCGGTGCAGCGCACACCGACGGTGGTGTTGCCGGCCAGTTGTCCGCCCGCGGGCAGATAACCCTGCAGCGGCGCGTCGCAGTGCGCCAGGCGCAGGCGGCGATCGAGCGTGCCGAGGTGGATCTCGGTTTTGCCGCTGCGTCCCTTGAGCTGCTGGGCAAGAAAATGCTGCGCCGTATCGAGTATGCGCTGATGCGATTCAGTCTGCGCCGCCGCGGCCATGCCGCCGCCGGCGCACAGCAGCAGGCAGAGCAGGGACGGGAGTATGCGTTTTTCCGTCATCATGGTTATCCCACTATTGATGGTTCTTCTCGTGATGGTTCTTCTCGCCTGAAATCATTCAATCGGAACTATTCAATTATCGTGCCAGATATGTTCCGGTCGTATTCGATCCGGGAAGCCGATCTCCGCGCCCTCGTGCCTCGGCGGCAAGCGCGGCCTTGCCGTCAGGCGGCGGTGATTTGCCGCTTTTCCCGTCACTGCCAGAGTACTGTCCGGCACTGTCCGGTTTTCTGGCGCGCATATCGGCCCTGTCGCCGACGCAAACGCGGTTTTCACAATTGGCACGGCGATTGCTTTTGTTCGTTCGCCGTCACATGACGGGCAGGACATCCGGGGATATGGCGTGACATCGAAGATCGACGAAGCATTCGGCATCCATGCCAAGGCGCTGCAGCTCTACGGCCGCCGCGCCGAGGTGCTGGCCGGCAACATGGCGAATGCCGACACGCCGGGATACAAGGCGCGCGACATCGATTTCCAGTCGGTGCTCAGCGGCGCGATGAAGGGCGAGCTGGCGCTGGCGAAAAGCAGTGCCGCGCATATCGCGCCGGCCGGTTCGCTGGCCGAGCCGACGCTGATGTACCGCATGCCGCTGCAGCCTTCGGCCGACGGCAATACCGTCGATGTGCAGGCCGAGCAGGCGCAGTTCACGCAGAACGCCATCCGTCATCAGGCCAGCTTCACCTTTCTCGACGGCACGATCAAGAATCTGCTCACCGCTATCCGGGGAGAATAATCATCATGTCGCTGTTTTCCATATTTGATGTGGCGGGGTCGGCGATGAGCGCACAGACCGTGCGCCTCAACACCACCGCCAGCAATCTCGCCAACGCCGACAGCGCGAGCGCGACCGAGGAGGGCGTCTATCGCGCGCGCCGCCCGGTGTTCGCCGAAGTCTCCGCCGTCGAATTCAGGGACGCGCTCGACCGCAGCGTCGCCGGCGTGCAGGTGGCCGGTATCGCCGAAGACACCGCGCCGGCGCAGCGCAAATATCTGCCGGATCATCCGCTCGCCAACGACGAGGGCTACGTCTATACCGCCAACGTCAATGTGGTCGAGGAAATGGCGGACATGATCTCGGCTTCGCGCAGTTATCAGAACAACGTCGAGGTGGTGAACACCTCCAAGCAATTGCTGCTGAACCTCCTGCGCCTGGGGCAGTAAGCCGCTCCGGCCGGATCAAAGGATTAAAGGAAGGAAAAAACATTCATGACCACGATCAACACCCAGGTGCTCGACGGCCTCGGCCTCGGCCAGCAGCAGGCGCAGGTGAGCAATGACCGCCTCGGCCAGTCCGAATTCCTCAAGCTGATGATCACCCAGCTCAATCACCAGGATCCGATGAAACCGATGGAGAGCGGCGAGTTCTACACCCAGATCGCGCAGTTCAGCACCGTCGCCGGCATCCAGGATCTGCAGGCTTCGTTCCAGCAGGTGGCGACCGCGATGTATTCGGGTCAGGCGCTGCAGGCTTCGACCATGGTCGGCCGCAGTGTGCTGGTGTCTTCGTCCGCGGCCAGCATCGCCGCCGGCGGCAGCGTCTCGGGCGTGGTGGAACTGCCGGTGAGCACCTCGCAGCTCGGCATCAGCGTCTACGACCAGGCCGGCCAGGTCGTGCGCCGCATGACCTTCAGCGATCAGATGCCGGGACAGAGCGCCTTCACCTGGGACGGACGCAATACGAACGGGGATGCGGTGGCGCCCGGCACCTACTTCATCGAAGCCGACATTCTTTATGAAGGACAAGCGGTGGCGATGGAAACACTGATTTCGTCCCGCGTGGAAAGTGTGACCATGGCGCGCAACGGGCAGGGCATCCTGCTCAATCTGTCGAGCGGCGATCAGGCCGCGCTCGCCAACGTCAAGCAGATCATGTAAGGCACTCAAAGGAGAACACCCATGCCATTTCGTACAGCATTGAGCGGATTGAACGCGGCCTCGGCGGATCTGCGCGTGATCGGCAACAACGTCGCCAACGCCGGCACCGTCGGCTTCAAGAAATCGACGGTGAATTTCTCCGACGTGTTCGCCACCTCCAATCTCGGCACGCCGGCGAGCGCCATCGGCAGCGGTGTGCGCGTTTCCAGCATCACCCAGCAGTTCGCCCAGGGCAATATCGAGTTCACCGACAACAGCCTCGATCTCGCCATCAGCGGCCAGGGCTTCTTCCGCCTCAACGACGGCGGCAATGCGGTCTATACGCGCAGCGGCGCCTTCGGCGTCGATCGCAACGGTTTCGTCATCAATCCGCAGAATCAGCGCCTGACCGGTTATCTCGCCGACAGCGCCGGCAACATCACCGGTGCGCTGGGAGACATCCGGCTCGACACTTCGGACATCGCGCCGCGCGCCACCACCACCATCGGCCTGAACCTCAATCTCAATGCCTCGGCGACCTCGCCGGCCGGTCCGCTGCCGTCTTCGTCCATCGCGATCGACGGTACCGGCGGCGCCAACCCGGTGCTCGATGAAACCGCATCGCCGGCGCAGACCCCGCCCTTCACGCTGATCGATCGCTACGGGCGGGAAGTGAGCGGGCAGTTGCAGTTTACCCATGTCAGCGGCAACGACTGGACCGTCGAACTGATCGGCGCGGGCGGCACTTCGAGCACGGCAAACATCACCGTGGGCGCCAGCAACACCGTTTCGCTGAGCTGGGATGCCGACGGCGCCGCCGGCACGCAGAGCCCCATCGATCTGGAATTCAACGTCGCCGCGCTGTCGCAGGCGGCGGGCGGCGGGCACGACATCGGCGCCAGCGCCAACGGTGCGGTGCAGGCGGCTTTCGATCCCAACGACGCCGTCACCTTCAACAACTCGACCTCGATGACCATCTACGATTCGCTCGGCGCCAGTCATCTCGCCACGATGTACTACCGCCAGACCGGCGTTCCCAACCAGTGGGAAAGCTATCTGTACATCGGCGATCAGCCGGTGAGCGGCGCGCAGCCGAACGGATCGGACCTGCTGCAGTTCAACAGCGACGGCGCGCTGGCCACCATCAACGGCAATGCCACGCCGCCGAGCACCATCACCATGGCGGCGTTCAATCCCGGAAATGGCGCCGGCAACATCAGCATGAACATGGACTACGGTTCGATGAGCCAGTTCGGCGGCGGCTTCAACGTCATCGCGCTGCCGCAGGACGGCTATGCCACCGGCCGCCTGAGCGGCATCGACATCGACAATACGGGCGTGATGCTGGCGCGCTTCACCAACGGTCAGTCGCGCACGCTGGCGCAGATCGCGCTGGTGAATTTCAGCAACCCGCAGGGGCTGACACAGCTCGGCGAATCGAGCTGGGCCGAGAGCTTCGCCTCCGGCGATCCGCTGGTGTCGACGCCGGGCGCTTCCAATCTCGGCCTGGTCGAGTCGGGCGCGCTGGAAGGGTCCAATGTCGATCTCACCGAGCAGCTCGTGCGCATGATCACTTCGCAGCGTAATTTCCAGGCCAACGCGCAGGTGATCTCGACCGCTGACGCCATCACCCAGTCGATCATCAACATTCGTTAAGCGCTGAGCCATGGACCGCATGCTTTTCATCGCGATGTCGGGCGCCAAGCAGACCCTGCAGGCGCAGGCGGCCAACGCCAATAATCTGGCGAACGTCGCCACCACCGGCTTTCGCGAGGATCTGCAGGCCTTCAGCAGTCAGGCGCTGACCGGCCCGGGGTATCCGAGCCGGGTTTACAGCGTTGCCGACGAAGCTGGCGTCAATCTTGCACCGGGAACGCAGGTGCAGACCGGGAACGAGCTCGACGTCGCGGTGATGGGCGAGGGCTGGATCGCAGTGCAGGCGCCGGACGGTTCCGAAGCCTATACCCGCGCCGGCAATCTGCGCGTGACGCCGAACGGTGTGCTGGTGACGGGCGCCGGCCATCCGGTGCTCGGCGACAGCGGCGCGCCGGTGTCGATACCGCCGGCGGAAAAGATCGAGGTCGCCGCCGACGGCACGATCTCGATCCGCCCGCTCGGGCAGACGCCGGAAGCGCTGGCGGTGGTCGACCGCATCAAGCTGGTCAATCCGGATCCGGCGCAGCTGGTGAAGGGCGGGCACGGCCTGATGCATGGGCAGAGCGGCCTCGCCGAACCGCCCGACGCCGCGGTGCGCCTCTCTGCCGGCGTGCTCGAGGGCAGCAACGTCAATGCCATCGACGCGATGGTGAACATGATCTCGCTGTCACGCCAGTTTGAAATGCAGATCAAGATGATGCAGGCGGCGGACGAGAACGACAAGGCATCCGCGCAGCTGATGCAGATCGGTTGATGGGCGCTTTTTTCACGGCAAGGACCAGAGCCCGACCTTTAGGGAGAACGATATGAGCAACCCCTTGTGGATCGCGAAGACCGGACTGGATGCGCAGCAGAATCGCATGTCGGTCATCGCCAACAATCTCGCCAACGTCAACACCACCGGCTTCAAGAAAGAGCGCGCGGTGTTCGAGGACCTGCTGTACCAGAACGTGCGCCAGGTCGGCGCGCAGTCCTCGCAGGATTCGATGTTGCCGACCGGCCTCAATTTCGGCACCGGCGTGCGCACCATCGCCACCGAGAAGCTCTTCACCCAGGGCAACCCCGTGGAGACCGGCAATCCGCTGCACATGGCGATCGAGGGCCGCGGCTTCTTCCAGGTGCTCATGCCCGACGGCACCCAGGCCTATACCCGCGATGGTTCCTTCACCAGCGATGCCCAGGGCCAGCTGGTGACTTCCAACGGCTATGTCGTGCAGCCCGTCATCAACATCCCGGACGGCGCGCTCAGCGTCACCGTCGGCACCGACGGCGTGGTCAGCGTGATCACCCCCGGCAACGCCGCGCCGACGCAGGTCGGCACCGTGCAGCTCGCCGATTTCATCAACGTCTCCGGCCTGCAGCCGATCGGACAGAACCTCTTCCTCGAATCGGCATCGAGCGGCGCCGCCCAGACCGGTACGCCGGGCCTGAACGGCGTCGGCCGTGTCGTGCAGGGTTCGCTCGAAGGTTCCAACATCAATGTCGTCGAAGAGCTGGTCAACATGATCGAGGCGCAGCGCGCCTACGAAATGAACTCCAAGGCCATCAGCGCCGTCGACCGCATGCTGCAGTACGTGAACAACAATCTGTGAGCGGGCGGAGCGTGAACATGCACAGACTGTCGCCCCTGGCCCTGATCACGGTGCTGATCGCCATCCTCGCCGCCGGCTGCGCCGGCGCGCCGCGGCACGATACCCGCATCGCGCAGAATACCTATACCTATCCCGAATATTCCGAGCGCACCACGCCGGGGGCGATTTTCCAGACCGGCCGCGGCAGCTCGCTGTTCGAGGATGTGCGCGCGCGCCGCGTCGGCGACGTCATCACGGTGGTGCTGCTGGAACGTACCAATGCCGCCAAGAGCGCGAGCATCAGCACCAGCAAGGACAGCTCGGTCGACGTGCAGAATCCGACCTGGTTCGGTTCGCCGTTTTCCTTCAGTTCCGGTCTGCTCGGCGGTTCCGCGCGCACGCTGGAAAACAGCCTCGGCGCCAACCGCAGCTTCAGCGGCGAGGGCGGCAGCGAGCAGAGCAATCAGTTGAGCGGCAACATCACCGCCACCGTGGTCGAGGAGCTGCCCAACGGTTATCTGCGCATCCGCGGCGAGAAGCTGATCTCGATCAACAAGGGCGATGAATACATCCGCCTCACCGGCGTGGTGCGACCGGTCGACATCCAGGCCGACAATTCCATTCTCTCCACCATGGTGGCCAACGCCGAGATCTCCTACGGCGGCACCGGCGTGCTCGCCGATGCCTCCGAGATGGGCTGGCTGGGCCGGTTCTTCAACAGCCGCTGGTGGCCGTTCTGATGGCCGGCCTGATATGGCCGGTCCGGGTCGGCAGCGGGCGGGAAGGAGCAGGGCGATGACGGGCATGATTCTCACCGGCAGGCGGATCGCGGCGCTGGCGCTGCTGCTCGGCGGCCTGGCCGCGGCGGGGCAGGCGGCGGCCGAACGCATCAAGGACATCGCCGCGGTCGCCGGCGTGCGCAACAACCAGCTCGTCGGTTATGGACTCGTCGTCGGCCTCGACGGCACCGGCGATCAGACCAGCCAGACGCCGTTCACCGTGCAGAGCATGCGCAATATGCTCGCGCAGTACGGCATCACGCTGCCGCCGAACGTCAATCCTCAGCTCAAGAACGTCGCCGCGGTGACCATACACGCGACGCTGCCGCCGTTCGCCAAGCCGGGACAGCAGATCGACATCACCGTGTCCTCGCTCGGCAACGCCAAGAGCCTGCGCGGCGGCAGTCTGCTGATGGCGCCGCTGAAGGGCGCCGATGGCGCCATTTATGCCTTGGCGCAGGGCAATCTGGTCGTCGGCGGCTTCGGCGCCGAGGGCAGCGACGGTTCGCGCATCACCGTGAATGTGCCGAGCGTCGGCCGTATTCCGGGCGGCGCCACGGTCGAACGCGAGGCGCCGACCACGCTCGGCAGCGAGGATGCGCTGGTGCTCAATCTGCACCGCCAGGATTTCACCACCGCCAAGCGCGTCGCCGACGCCATCAACACCACCATGGGATCGGGAACCGCGTTCCCCATCGACGGATCGTCGATACAGGTCTACGCGCCGCGTTCGGTGGCGCAGCGGGTGGCGTTCCTGTCCGAACTGGAGAATCTCACCCTGGAGCCGGGCATGTCCTCGGCGCGGGTGATCGTCAATTCGCGCACCGGCACGGTGGTGATCGGCAGCCATGTGCGGGTGACGCCGGCGGCGGTATCGCACGGCAGCCTGACCGTGACCATCAGCGAGCGCGCGCAGGTCAGCCAGCCCGCGCCACTGTCGCGCGGTTCCACGGTGGTGGTGCCGGAATCCGAACTGACCGTCGAACAGGATGCGAGCCGCATGTTCGTCTTCGATCCCGGTATCTCGCTCGACGAGATCGTGCGCGCCGTCAATGAAGTCGGGGCGGCGCCGGGCGATCTGGTGGCGATACTGGAAGCCCTGCGCGAGGCCGGCGCCCTGCGCGCCGAGCTGATCGTGATCTGAGGACGCAGCCGATGTCGTACGACACCAGTAGCGTCACTGGCGGCGCGATGATGCAGGCCGATCTGCAGGGGCTGGATCAGCTGCGCCGGGCCGCGCGCGAGGAGTCGCCCGAAGCGCTGCGCGTGGCGGCGCGCCAGTTCGAGGCGCTGTTCATCAACATGATGCTGAAGAACGTGCGCGAGACCGGTTTCGGCGACGAACTGTTCGGCAGCGATCAGGAAAAACTCTACCAGGGCATGTTCGATCAGCAGTTGTCGCAGCACATGGCGCACGGCGGCGGCATCGGTCTCGCCGATCTGCTGGTCCGACAGCTGGGCGGCCAGGCGGAAGGACAGCTGGGCGGTCAGCAGAACGCACAGCCGGGTGGCGGCGCAGCGCCGGCGGCGGTCTATGCCGGCATCGAACGCACCGCGGACGAAGAGGGCTGAGCATGAGCGTGTTTGCAACGGGAGTCTCCGGTCTGCTGGCGGCGCAGCGCGCGCTGTCGGTGACCTCTCACAACATCGCCAACGTCAACACCGAGGGCTACAGCCGCCAGCGCGTCGAGCTGGCGACGCGCAGTCCGCAGCCTTTCGGCAACGATTTCATCGGCAACGGCGTCACCGTCACCACCATCCAGCGCGTCTACGACCAGTTCGCCGTGGCGAATCTGCGCACCGCCAGTTCGAGCGCCAGCCAGGCGCAGCAGTACCGCGCGCTCGCCGATCAGGTCAACAATCTGCTCGCATCCTCGGGCAGCGGCGTCATGCCGGCGCTGCAGGATTTCTTCGATGCCGTGCAGGGCGTGGCCAACAATCCCTCGTCGCAGGTCGAACGCCAGGTCATGATCAGCACCGCCAACGCCCTGGCGGCGCAGTTCCGCTATTTCGATTCCCAGCTCGACACCATGCGCAGAGACAGCAACGCGATGCTGACCAGCGCGGTCGGCGAGGTCAACAACATCACCGCCGCCATTGCCGACGTCAACCGCAAGATTTCCGATGCCGGCGCCGGCGGTCCGCCGAACGATCTGCTCGATCGCCGCGACGACCTGCTGCGCCAGCTCGCCGAGCGGGTGTCAGTGACCACCGTCATGCAGGACGACGGCAGCCTCAATGTCTTCATCGGCAACGGCCAGGCGGTGGTGGCCGGGGTCGAGGCGCGCCCGATCGCCGTCGTACCCAACGCTCATGATCCGCAGCACCTGGAAATCGCCTTCATGACCTCGTCGTCGACGCCGGTGGTGATCACCGCGCAGCTCAGCGGCGGCAAGATCGGCGGCATCCTCGAATTCCGCGGCCAGATCCTCGAGCCGGCGCAGAACGCACTCGGCCAGCTCGCCTTCGGCGTCGCCTCGACTTTCAACGAACAGCATGCCCTCGGCATGGACCTGCGCGGCGAACTCGGCGGTGATTTCTTCGTGTCCCTCGCTACCGCCGGCCCGCCCTCGAGCACCGTGGTGCTGCCGAACGCGGGCAACAGCGGACAGCCGCCGGCCTTCGTCGATGCCGTCGTCAGCGACGGCGCCGCGCTGACCGGCAGCGAATATCGCCTCGACCGTAACGGCTCGCGCTACACCCTCACGCGTCTCAGCGACAATCAGCAGTTCACGCTCGGCGGTTTCCCCGCCGGATCGGTGACCGTGGACGGCGTGACGCTGAGCCTCAACGCCGGCGCGATCGCCGACGGCGACAGTTTCATCATCAGCCCGGTGCGCAACGCCGCGCGCAACTTCGGCGTCGCGGTCGGCGATCCGGCGCAGATCGCCGCCGCCGGGCCGCAGCGCAGCGCCGCGGCGCCCGGCAATACCGGCACCGGCACCGTCACCATGCCCGAGCTGTTCGACCGCGATGCCTATACCGGCCAGAGCTATCGCATCGTCGCACTCGATACCGGCGGTGACGGCCAGGTCGACAGCTATTCGGTGCTCGATGCCGACGACAACGTCATCGCCGGCGGACCCTTCGTCGCCGGCGACAGCATCGAGTTCGCCGGCCTGCGCGTCACTCTCGCCGGCGCGCCGCATCCCGGCGACAGCTTCACCGTCGTTCCCAACAGTGGCGGCGTCAGCGACAACCGCAACATCCTCGCCCTGGCCGGCCTGCAAACCGCGCAGCTGCTCAACGGCGGCGTGGCGAGCTATCAATCCCTCTACAGCGGCCTGGTCGGCGACGTCGGCAACAAGACGCAGCAGGCGCAGGTCAACGCCGCGGTGCAGGAGAGCCTGCTCAATCGCGCCGTCGAATCGCGCGAGGCGGTGTCGGGCGTCAACCTGGACGAGGAAGCGGCCGCTATATTGCGTTATCAGCAGGCCTATCAGGCGGCGGCGCAGATCATCACCGCCGCCAATGCCATGTTCGATTCGCTGATCGCGGTGCTGCGGAGGTAAGCGTGCGGATTTCCACCGGACAGATCTATAACAGCGCGCTCAATTCCCTGCTCGATCAGCAGGCGCAGGTCGCGCGCACGCAGCAGCAGATCGCGAGCGGCAAGCGCATTCTGACACCGGCCGACGATCCCGCCGGCACCGCCAGCCTGCTCGGCATCAATCAGTCGATGCAGATCACGCGGCAGCACCAGGAAAACATCACCGCGGCGCGCTCGCAGCTCGGGCAGGAGGAATCCACGCTCGGCGCCGTCAACCGCCTGCTCGACCGCGTCCGCGAGCTGGCGCTGCAGGCCAATAACGCGCCGCTGACAGGCCCCGACCGGCGCGCGATCGCGATCGAGGTCCGCCAGCAGTTCAACGATCTGCTCGGCCTCGCCAATACCATGACGCCGGGCGGCGAATACCTCTTCGCCGGCTATCAGGGCCGCACCCAGCCGTTCTCGATCGACGCCGCCGGCAATGCCGTCTACCACGGCGACGGCGGGCAGCGTCTGGTGCAGGTCGGCCCCAACCGCCAGGTCGCCGTCAACGACGGCGGCGTCGATGTCTTCGTCGGCATTCCGCGCGGCAACGGCAGCTTCGCCGTGCTCGCCGACGGCGGCAACAGCGGTGTCGGCGTCATTTCCCGCAGCAGCGTGACCGGCGCCTACGGCGGCGAAGGCTATACCGTGCGCTTCCCGCTGGCGACCGCGGCGAGCGTGCCGCTCGCCTTCGACGATGCCGGCGGCAACGACGATCTCGGCTATGAGCTCAGCATCAATGGCGTCGCCGTCTACAGCGTCAACGCCTCGGGCACGCCGGCGGCGACGCTGGATGAGCTCGCCGATGCGATCAATCTGGAAAGCGCAGCAACCGGCGTACGCGCCGTGGTCGACGGCGACGCGCTTTACCTGGTGCACGAAAATCCGCCAGGACAGGACATCACCGTCAGCGAAACCCTGCTCGGCGCCAGCGATGGCGACGCCGACAGCGTCACCGGCTATTTCGGTTCCGTCCTCACCGGCGCCAGCGCCGCCAGCGCGGATCTGAACTACAGCGCCAGCGCCGCCACGCGCTATCTGGTCGAGGATGCGAACGGCCAGTTCGTCGCCAGCGGCGATTATGCCGATAGGACGCGGCTGGTGTTCGGCGGCATCGAGCTCGAAATCGACGGCCTGCCGCGCAGCGGCGATGTCTTCACCGTCGAGCCGGCGGCCAGCCAGGACGTTTTCGCCACCATCGGCAATCTGCTGCGCAGCCTGGAGGCGGGCGACTCGGGCACGGCGCTCGGCAACGTCGTCAACGAATTCCTGCTCAACGTCGATCAGGCGATGGAGAACGTGCGCGCCGTGCGCGCGGACGTCGGCTCCCGGCTCAAGGCGCTGGACGTGCAGGAAGAACTCAACGAGGATGCGCTGCTGCGTCTCGATACCTCGCGCTCGACCCTGGAAGACCTCGATTACGCCGAGGCGCTCTCGCGTTTCAGCCTGCAGATGGTCGGGCTGGAGGCGGCGCAGAAATCCTTCGTGCAGATCCAGGGGCTGTCCCTGTTCAATTATCTGTAGTTTTCATCACCCGCGGCCGAGTCCGGGCCGCGCCGCGCCGTTCCGCCTTAGGGCAATGAATTCCATTCGTTTTTTTCGCCCGGTGATGGCGCCGTGCAGCCATTGCCGCGACGGGGCGCGGCGGCGCCCGGGAAGCGCGGCGGCATGGGGCTAAAGTCGCATTCCGCAGCGCCGATATGGACGGTGGGAGCGGTGAATGCTTTCACTTCGAAAGTATGTCCGCTGACGAACACACCTCCTGGCGCCGAACGCGCGCGGGAACGAGGAGAACGAAATGCCACAGATCATTAATACCAATATTGCCTCGCTGAACGCGCAGCGCAATCTGAACAAGACCCAGAACGACCTGGCGACCTCGCTGCAGCGTCTGTCCTCGGGTCTGCGCATCAACAGCGCCAAGGACGACGCCGCCGGTCTGGCGATCTCCGAGCGCATGACCACCCAGATCCGCGGCATCAACCAGGCCGTGCGCAACGCCAACGACGGCGTGTCGCTGGCGCAGACGGCGGAAGGCGCGCTCGGCGAGCTGACCAACAACCTGCAGCGCATCCGCGAGCTGGCCGTGCAGTCCGCCAACTCCACCAACTCCGCTTCCGACCGCGCCGCGCTCGACCTCGAAGTGCAGCAGCGCCTGGCGGAAATCGACCGCATCGCCACCCAGACCTCGTTCAACGGCCTGAAAGTGCTCGACGGCAGCTTCGGCTCGGCCGCCTTCCAGATCGGCGCCAACGTCGGTGAAACCATCAGCGTCACCCTGGGCATCGAGACCAGCGTGCGCACCGCCGCCATCGGCGCGGTGGCGACGGCGCAGTCGGCTGATCTGAGCGCGATCATCAGCGAAGGTGTGGAGGAAGTCGAGGGCGTCACCGCCTCGTATACCTCCGGTTCCATCGCCGCTGCGGACTACAGCACGGTGACCGGCTCCGCTGCGTCGTATACGACCGATACCCTCACCCCCGGCGATTTCAACGGTGTCTTCACCATCACCGCGCCGGGTGGCAACGCGTTCACGGTCGATGCCACGGGTGAGAACTTTGCCAACGTGGGTGCGCTGGCCACCTTTATCCAGAACGAGGATGGTTATGCCGATGCCGGCTTCACCGTCGCGGCTGCGGGCAACACCCTGGTATTCACGGCGTCTGAGAATGCCACTGGCAACTTCAGCTTCGGCGGCGCCCAGGGTAATCTGCTGTCGGCCGGTACCCCGGCACCTGTCGCCGGCGTGGCCGACGATACGTCAGCCAACGCCACCTTCACAGCGGTCGGTCCGAACGGCGCGGCCATCACCGTCACCCTGGACAGCGATATCACCGGTGCCGCTGATCTGGCAACGGCGATCCAGGGTGCCGCGGGCTATGCCGGCAGCGGCTTCACCGTCGCTGTCGATCCGGACGATGCCACCCAGCTCGTGTTTACGGCCACCGACGCCGATACCGCCGGCTCCATCACCTTCGGCGGTGCCAATGCCGGCATCGTTACCACGGGTGGTTCGAGCGTGGCTGGCGTCGATGCAGTCGATGCCGTGCCGGGCGCTTCTGTCACTGTGGCCGACGACTTCAGCCTCCAGGTCGGCAGCGGCGAGGCAGTGAGCGTTGCCAACGGAACGTATACCAGCACGCAGTCGCTGGTCGATGCGATCAATAATGCGCTGAGCGGCAGTGGCCAGGCCAGCATCAATGATGATGGCGGCATCTCCATCGTTTCGGCGGAAAGCATTACTGTCTCCGGCAGCGCCGGCCTGACCGCGCTCGGTTTCCAGGCTGAAAACGCCGCCAGCGGCAGTCTGGCTACCGCCAATGTGTCAACCGCCACCGCCGCCAACGACACCATCCTGCGCATCGACTCGGCGCTGACCGACGTCAACAATCTGCGCAGCACCTTCGGTGCCATCCAGAACCGCTTCGAATCCACGATCGCCAACCTGCAGGCCGTGTCGGAGAATCTCTCCGCCGCCCGCTCGCGCATCATGGATGCCGACTTCGCCCAGGAAACCGCCGCGCTCACCCGCGCGCAGATCCTGCAGCAGGCCGGTGTGGCGATTCTGTCCCAAGCCAATTCGCTGCCGCAGCTTGCGCTCTCGCTGCTGCAGTAAGGCTGAGTTCGGCCGGCCCGGACAGTTCTGTCCGGGCCGGCCTTTTTTGTTGTGGCGGGAGCGGCATGACCGTGTCCGCCGGGCGGCAAGAAATTTCCTCGTTTGCCGCCCGCTGTGCCAGGATCGGCCGCCGTTGCCGGCGGTGTTGCCGGCTTGCGCCGCGGCAATCGTCGCCCTGCGTTCCGACTGCGCGCCGCGAACGGGCCGCGGCATCGTGAACGAAATGGCCCTGTATTTGCATTTATATGCAACGAGTAAACGAGCATCTCGTTGGTATCGGATAGACGGTTTCCATCACGGACGGCATTCGGATCCGTTCAGCGCATGAGGATCATGACGGCATGGCGATAATCTCTTCGGGAATCGGCAGCGGCCTTGATATCAACTCGCTGGTCACCCAGCTGGTGGAGGCGCAGCGAGCGCCCCAGCAGCAGCGGCTCGACGTGCGCGAGGCGCGGCTGCAGGCAAGGCTGTCGGGCTACGGCACTTTGCAGAGCGCGCTTTCCTCGCTGCAGCAGTCGCTGATTCCGCTGCGCGCGCAGACGGCGTTCGAAACCCGTGGCGTGAGCGTCGGCAATGCCGATGTGCTCAGCGCCGTCGCCGGTTCCGGCGTCGCCGGCAGTCATCAGGTCAAGGTCGATGCGCTCGCCACCGCCCAGCGCATCGTCAGCGACAGTGCGCTGGAGCAGGCGCGCTTCACTTCCCCCGGGGATGTGCTCGGCACGGGAACGCTCACTTTCAGCTTCGGTACCACCACGCTGAATGAAGACGGCTATGCCTTCAGCGCCGATGCCGCGCGCAAGACGCACAGCGTCACCATCACCGACGGCAGCCTGAACGGCATCCGCGATGCCATCAACCAGGCCAATATCGGTGTGCAGGCATCGCTCGTCTACGACGGCACGCATTACCGGCTGGCGCTCGCTGCCAGCGAGACCGGCGCCGCCAACAGCATGCAGATCACCGCGCAGGATGCCGACGGCAATGACAGCGACGCCGCCGGCCTGTCGCTGCTCGCGTTCAATGCCGATGCCAGGCATATGCAGCAGACCCAGGCGGCGGGCGATACCGCCGGTCTGGTGATCGACGGCATCGCCATCAGCAGTGCCAGCAATGTGCTCAGCGGCATCGTTTCCGGCGTCGACATCACGCTGCGCGCGCCGGGGGAAAGCAGCATCACGCTCACTCCCGACGACAAGGCGGCCATCGATGCCGTCGCCAATTTCGTCGACAAATACAACGCGCTGATCGGCGCGATGAACAGCCTGTCGAGCTTCGACGTCGAGACCGGCATCGCCGGGCAGCTCAATGGCGATCACGTGCTGCGCTCGGTGGAATCGCAGCTGCGGCGCGCGCTGAACCAGATGAGCTTCGATGGCGGCGCCGGTTTCCGCCATCTCGCCGAAATCGGCATTACCCACAGCGTCGAGGACGGCACCATGGTGCTCGACCGCGAACGCCTGCAGCAGGTGCTGACGGAGGACCGCGCCGGCGTGGTGACGCTGTTCGCCGGGAGTCCGGCGGAAGACGGCGGCAGGATCGGCGGCATCGCCGCCGGTCTCGACCGCACGCTGTCGGCGCTGTTGTCGCGCGACGGCATTTTCACCGCCGCGACCGAGAGCCTCAACGTCAATATCCGCGACATCGCCCGTCAGCGCGAGCTGCTCGAACTGCGCACGCTCGCTTTCGAGGAGCGCACACGCACGCAGTTCAGCCTGATGGACGCGCTGGTCGGGCAATTGCGCTCGACCAGCGATTTTCTGATGCAGCAGATCGACAACCTGCCGACGATCGGCCGGTCGAACAACTAAGCAGACGGATTCATACCAGTCACTCAAGGAGAAGCAACGATGACGCAGGCGATCGTGAACAGCCCGGTTCGGGGTTATCGCAAACAGGGACTCAAGGAAGTCGTGGATAACGCCAGTCCGCACGCACTGATCAAGATGCTGATGGAGGGCGCACTCGACCGCATCGCCTCGGCCAAGGGTTTCATGGAGCGCGGCGTGATCGCGGAAAAGGGCGCTCAGATCAGCTGGGCGATCTCGATCATCGACGGGCTGCGGGTGAGCCTCGACAAATCCGCAGGCGGCGAGCTGGCGGAGAATCTCGAACGGCTGTACGACTACATGATGTCGCGTCTGCTCGATGCCAACATCAAGAACGAACCGGCCTATCTCGATGAAGTCGCCGGGTTGCTGCGCGAGGTGAAGGGCGCCTGGGATGCGATTCCCGACGCGCTCGCCAATCCGGGCGGGACGCGCGGATGAGCACGGCGGTCAGCGATCCATTCCTGTATTGCAGCCTGCGCATGCTGGAAGCGGCGCGCGCCGGCGAATGGGAAGCGCTGATCGAGCTGGAGGAGAGGCGCCGCGCCCTGACGTCCGCGGACGAGGCGCGGCCCGATGCCGAGCGTCTGCGCCGGCTGTTGCAGATCAACGATGAGATCATTGTGCTCAGCGCGCAGCATCGCGACGAGCTGATGCGCGCCTTCAACAGCAATCGGCAGCAGAAACGCGCGGCCGGCGCTTATTCCGGATTGCACCGCTAGCGGTTCGTTTTGGCGGCTCATCGGGCCGCTCATCTTTCCGCCTTGCTGTTTCCTCTTGCCGTTTCCCTGCCGTTATGCCGGCATCATGTTGTCTATGGGAGACGGATCTTGTATTGTCTGCGCATGAACGATGCGGACACGGCAGCACTGAGCGAGGCTCTGTACTACGAGGACCGCCTGCCCATGCGCTGGCAGGAGTCGATCGAACCGCCTGCGCCCGTCGAGTTTCTCGCGCTCAATCGCCACAATGAGCAGATCCTGCGGCATCTCGCCGTCATCGATGAATTCCGTACCGAAGGCGCGGACGAGGACGGGCACGCCGCGCATCATGCCGGCCACCACGACAATCAGCGGCTGGAATTCAAGATCGACGTGCTCATCGACATGGTGGCGGAACTGCTCGGCCGCGAGCTGGTGCTGCCCGAAGCGATGCCCGTGCACCTGGGCGCCGATTTCATGCAGTGGCGCAGTCCGGCCGGCGCAGTCCGGCCGGCGCCGGGGCGCCTGCTGCGCGTCGAGATCTATCTGAACCGCCGGTATCCGAATCCGCTGGCGCTGTTCGGCACGGTGGAATCGGTGCAGCCGCCTGATGGAAACGGCGGAGAAGACGGCGGGGTGCTGGTCAGCCTGCGCTACCGCGGTGTCGGCGCCGGGCTGCGCAGCGCGCTGGAGCGGGTGATATTCCGCCAGCACCGCCGCCTGATCGCCCTGGCGCGGGAATCGGCGCGCCGACCCGACTGAACCCGGCAGCGAAAGAAACAGGTCAAGCGCACTATGTAAGCGAGATGCAGGAGGCGGCGGTTTTTTGACGGCGCAGACGGAAAGGACTAGTCTGTGGCGGTGCCGCGTTGGCCATTGTCCCGATCCAAGACAATAAATACAAAGAGCTGGTCTTACCACATTCACCAGAGACTGGAAAAGGGGAGCATGCAGATGGAATCTGTTCTGATCGTCGATCCGGATCGGCAACGATCGCAATGCCTGGCCGCCAATCTCAATCTCATCGATTATGAAACGGTGCTGGCTTCGGGTCCGGCGGACTGGCGGGCATCCGATCCGGCGCCCGAGGCGATCGGCGCGGTGATCGTCGCCGAGATCGATGAGGCCGAGGTGCTCGCGGCGCTGCTGGCGGAGATCCGCACCTGGGCCGAAAGAATGCCGATCATCCTGCTGCAGGATGCGGGCGCGAAAAGAAAGCTTCCTCCCGAAGTACAGCCGCTGATCCTCGGCGCACTGCGTGCCCCGGTCAAATACAAGGATCTCACCAGCATGCTGCAGCAGGCGCAGGTCTACCGCAGCAGCCGTCCCGCGGGCGATGGCGCGCCGTCGCCCGAACTGTTCCGCAGCCTGGTCGGCAACAGCCGCGTGATCCGCCATGTGCGCAAGCTGATCGAGCAGGTCGCCGGTTCGGATGCCACCGCGCTGATCCTCGGCGAATCGGGCACCGGCAAGGAAGTGGTCGCGCGCAACATCCACTATCATTCCGCGCGCCGTGGACGGCCCTTCGTGCCGATCAACTGCGGCGCGATTCCCGCCGATCTGCTCGAGAGCGAGCTGTTCGGGCACGAGAAGGGCGCCTTCACCGGTGCCATCAGCGCGCGCCAGGGCCGTTTCGAACTGGCCGAAGGCGGCACGCTCTTCCTCGACGAAATCGGCGACATGAGCATGCACATGCAGGTCAAGCTGCTGCGCGTGCTGCAGGAGCGTACCTTCGAGCGCGTCGGCAGCAACAAGACCATCACCGCCGACGTACGCATCATCGCCGCCACGCACCGCAATCTGGAGAAGGCGATCGAGGAGGGCAAGTTCCGCGAGGATCTCTACTACCGTCTCAACGTCTTCCCCATCGAGATGCCGCCGCTGCGCGAGCGCGCGGAGGACATCCCGCTGCTGGTCAAGGAACTGATCACGCGCATGGAGCATGAAAAGCGCGGTTCGGTCCGCCTTACCCAGGGCGCCATCGTCGCCCTGTCGCACTATCACTGGCCCGGCAATGTGCGTGAGCTCGCCAATGCCATCGAACGCCTGCTCATCATGTATCCCTACGGTGTGGTCGATACCGGCGATCTGCCCGAGCGCTATCAGCCCGAACCGGGCGCCGCCGTGCGCGAGGAACCGGCGGTGCGCGAGACGCCGGGCGAGACGCTGATCACCGTCGATGCGCTCGATCCGCCGCGCCTGCCGCGTGACGGCATCGATCTCAAGCAGCACCTCACCGATCTCGAGTGCAATCTGATCAAGCAGGCGCTGGAGGATGCCGAGGGCATCGTCGCCCATGCCGCCAACCGTCTCGGCCTGCGCCGTACGACCCTGGTGGAGAAGCTGCGCAAATACGGTCTGCAGCGCGGCGATCAGGTGACGTAATTTTGACTCCGACGCTTTTGTCTCGAATTAAGCTTTTGTATTAAAAGATAAAATAAAATACGGCATATAAGTTGCTATCTGTTCTGGCGACCAGACCGGACCCGACGCGGGTTCGGCGTGAGCGAGTGACAGAGGCGACACCGTATGAGTCCATCTCTTGAGTTCCCGGGCCCTTCGGGCCTGGCGCAGCGGGCGGAAGATCCCGAACTGCGCCGCATCCTCGATGCCCTGCCGGCCGGCGTGGTGGTGATCGACGGGACGGGTCGGGTCGAGAACTGCAACGCCGCCGCCTGCGCACTGCTGGGAGAACCGCTGCACGGCGTCCTCTGGCGTACCGTCGTGGAACGCGCGCTGCCCGGCGGCGCGCCAGCCGCGGCCGGCATGGACGGCGTCACCCTGGCGGGTGGACGCCAGGTCACCGTGGCCACCGCGCCGCTCGGCGGCAGAGCCGGTCAGCTCGTCCTGCTCAGCGACGTCACCGAAACGAAAGCGGTACATGCCCTCATCGAACGTCAGCAGCGCCTGTTTTCCCTGGGCGAAATGCTTGCCTCGCTGTCCCATCAGATCCGCACGCCGCTGGCGTCCGCATTGCTCTACGTTTCACAGCTCGAACACACCGCGCTCGGTGACGACACCCGGCGGCGCTGCGTCGGCAAGCTGCGCGGCTGCATCGATCACGTCAACCGCCTGACCCGCGACATGCTGGCTTTCGCCGGCGGCGGCGTGCTCAGCACCGCCGAGTTCGACGTATCCGCGCTGCTCGCCGATTTCCGCGAACTGTCCGCCGCGCTGCTGGCGGGCGGGCACTGCCGTCTCGACATCATCGACCACAGCGACGGGGCGCGTATCGACGGCAATCGCGATGCGCTGCTGACGGTG
>CAYLYS010000006.1:25348-62200 GCA_964388175.1 uncultured Chromatiales bacterium
CGACCACAGCGACGGGGCGCGTATCGACGGCAATCGCGATGCGCTGCTGACGGTGCTGCAGAACATGCTCGAAAACGCCGTTCACGCCTGTGCCCAGGCCAGTGCCCAAGCCAGCGCCCAGCGCGCCGGACATGACGCCGGACACATCCGTCTGCTCATCCGCCGCGTCGGCGCCGCATCCGGCGGCGATGCCGTCGAAATCACGCTCAGCGACGATGGTGGCGGCATCCCGCGCGCACTGCGCAGCCGCGTGCTGGAACCGTTCTTCACCACCAAGCCGCAGGGCACCGGGCTCGGGCTGGCGGTGGCGCGCGCGGTGGCGCAGGCGCATCGGGGCGTGCTGTGGATCGATTCCGAAGAGGGCGTGGGGACGACGGTCGGCATGCGTCTGCCCCTGCATCTTTCCGCGCATCTGCCTGCGCATCTTCCGGTGTCGCGGGCGTCGGCATCGCTGCATCCGCTGCCGATCGCTGCCGCCGATGCCGAACTGCGGAGGAACGCCGGATGAGCGACAGACCGATGCTGCTGCTGGTCGAGGACGAACCCAGCTTGCGCGAAGCCCTGTGCGATACGCTGGAACTCGCCGGCTATGCCGTGACGACCGCCGGCAACGGTGTCGAGGCCGCCGCCGTGCTGGCCGACCCCGCCGTCCGCGATGGTATCGCCATGATCGTCAGCGACGTGCAGATGACGCCGATGGACGGCCATGCGCTGCTCGCCCACATCCGCACGCACTGCCCCGAGATACCGGTACTGTTGATGACCGCCTACGGCACCATCCAGAAAGCGGTCGAAGCGATGCAGGCGGGCGCTGTCGATTATCTGGTCAAGCCCTTCGACGCCGCTGCGCTGCTCGATACGGTGGCGCGGCACATCTGCGCCGAGACCGCGACGCAGGACGATATGGTCAGCGTCGATCAGCGCAGCCGCTATCTCGCCGCGCTGGCGCGCCGCGTCGCCGGCACCGACGCCACCGTCATGATCACCGGCGAGAGCGGCGTCGGCAAGGAAGTGCTGGCGCGCTACATCCATCGCAATTCCGCCCGCGCGCAGGGTCCGTTCGTCGCCATCAACTGCGCGGCGATCCCCGAGAACATGCTGGAAGCGACGCTGTTCGGCTACGAGAAGGGCGCTTTCACCGGCGCCTATGCCGCCATGCCGGGCAAGTTCGAGCAGGCCCAGCACGGCACGCTGCTGCTCGACGAAATCTCGGAAATGGATCTCGGTCTGCAGGCCAAGCTGCTGCGAGTATTGCAGGAGCGCGAGGTGGAACGGCTCGGCGGGCGCCGTCCGGTCGAACTCGACGTGCGCGTGCTGGCGACCTCGAACCGCGTGCTGCGCGAGGAAGTCGCCGCCGGCCGTTTCCGCGAGGATCTTTTCTACCGCCTGAACGTGTTCCCGCTGCATCTGCCCGCGCTGCGCGAACGTGTCGAGGACATCGCGCCGATGGCGCGCCGTCTGCTGGCGCGCAGTGCGCGGGCGCAGGGACGGACGGTGCCGCGCCTGGCGGAAGCGGCGCAGGCGCGTCTGCTCGCCCACGGCTGGCCGGGCAATGTGCGCGAACTCGACAACGTGCTGCAGCGGGCGCTGATCCTGCAGGACGGCGCCGTCATCGGCGCGGAGGATCTGCAGTTCGAGAGCTGCGACGGCGCGCTGCACGCGACGCTGTCCGCCACGGTTGCGGCGGCGCAAGAGGGTCATGCCGCCGCTCAGGATACGGGTTTGGGTACGGGCTTGGGCGAGGAGCTGCGCGGCCGTGAGCAGCAGCTGCTGGTGGATACGCTGCGCGCGGTCAGCGGCAGCCGCAAGGCGGCGGCCGAGCGCCTCGGCATCAGCGAGCGCACGCTGCGCTACAAGCTGGCGAGGATCAGGAAGGCGGGCGTCGAGGTGCCGGCCTGATGGGCGCGAAGTTTGCATGAAGTTTGCATAAGGGATGTCTGCATAAGATGAGCAGTTCGGAAACTTGACGCGATGACGGCCCGAAACAGGAACAGGGGGACGGACGATGAGTGAAATCGGCTCGGCACAACTGCTATCCCAGCTCAGATCGATGGCCGCCGCCGCCGGCAGCGGACAGGCGGAACTGCCCGCGGGCGTCGACCGCGTCAAATTTTCCGAACTGCTGATGCAGGCGGTCGACCACGTCAACGAGTCCCAGCAGACCGTGAGCACTATGCGCACCGAGTTTCAGCAGGGCGGGCAGGTCGATCTCGCCGAGATCATGATCGCATCGCAGAAATCGAGCATCGAATTCCAGCTCCTGATGCAGGTACGCAACCGCTTCATCAATGCGTACCAGGAAATCATGAGCATGCAGATCTAGGGAGTGACATATGGCGGTCGTCAAATCAGAGAATGTCGTGTTTTCCGCCCGTGGCTTCTACGGCCTGCCGCTGTTGCGCCAGTTCGGCCTGATGGCCGGGCTCGCCGCCAGCGTGGCGCTCGGCGTGGCCGTGGTGCTGTGGTCGCAGACGCCCGACTATCGCATGCTGTACAGCAATCTGAGCACGCAGGATTCCGCCGCCATCGTCGAATCGCTGCAGAAGGCGGGCATACCCTATTCCCTCGGCGACGGCGCCGCGACCATCATGGTGCCGGAGAAGAGTGTGCATGAAGCCCGCCTCAAGCTGGCCGGCGAGGGCCTGCCGCGCGGCGCCGGTACCGGCTTCGAACTGCTCGACAAGCAGAAGGGCTTCGGCGTCAGCCAGTTCATGGAGAATGCGCGCTATCAGCGCGCGCTCGAGGGCGAGCTGGCGCTGACCATCGCTTCGGTTCACGCCGTGCGCGCCGCGCGCGTGCATCTCGCCATTCCCAAGCAGACCGCTTTCGCGCGCAATCAGAAACAGCCCACGGCCTCGGTGATGGTGGATCTTTTCCCCGGCCGCAGCCTCAATGAAGCCCAGGCCGCGGCGATCAGCCACATGGTCGCCGCCAGCATTCCCAATCTCGACGTCGATCAGGTGACCATCGTCGATCAGCAGGGCCGTTTGCTCACCGCCAACGAAGGCGACGGCGAGATGCGCCTGAGCGGCACCCAGTTCGAATACCGCAAGCGGCTCGAGGAGTACTACATCCGCCGCATCGAGGACATCCTCACGCCGATCGTCGGCGCCGGCGCGGTCAAGGCGCAGGTCAGCGCCGACATCGATTTCACCGTCACCGAACAGACCCAGGAGACCTTCGCGCCCGACCAGCGCGCGGTCCGGAGCGAACAGCTGGTGGAGGAGAGCGTCAGCGGCGGCCGCCTGCCGTTCGGCATCCCCGGCAGTCTGTCCAATCAGCCGCCGCCGGACGGCGCGGTGGGCGAAGAGAGCGCCGGTACGAGCGCTGGTACGAGCGGCAGCAGCTCGCGGCGCAACGTCCGCAACTACGAAATCGACAAGACCATCAGCCACAGCCGCATGAGCGGCGGCGTCGTGCGCCGGCTGTCGGCCGCCGTCGTCGTCGATCACCGCACTTCCGTCAACGAGGAAGGCGCCGCCGTGCGCACCTCGCTCGCCGAGGACGAAGTGGAGCGCATCACCCAGCTCGTGCGCGAGGCCGTCGGTTTCGATGCCGAGCGCGGCGACAGCGTCAATGTCGTCAACGCACCGTTCACTCAGTTGCCGGAGGCCGAGCCGCTGGCCGAACCTTCGCCGCTGGCCGCCATCGATATCCGCGGGCTGCTCAAGCAGGGGCTCGCCGTAGTGGTCGTGCTGCTGCTCATCTTCGGCGTGCTGCGGCCGGTGCTGCGCGAGCTGGCGAGCAAGGGCCGCGTCGTTCCGGCGCCGGCACCGGCACTGCCGCAGGGCGCGCTGGCGGAAGATCAGCTCACGCTCGGCGGCGGCGGTCGCCAGGCCCTGCCCGCGGGACAGAATTTCGAGACCAACCTCGAGGCGGCGCGTACGCTGGCCGCGCAGGATCCCAAGCGTGTGGCGCAGGTGGTCAGGAACTGGGTGACGGCGGAATAGGACAGGCATGAGCGCACTCGATAAAAAGAAGCAGGTGAGCGCCAGCATCAGCGGCATCGACCGCGCCGCCATTCTGCTGCTCAGCATCGGCGAGCAGAACGCGGCGGAAGTGCTCAGGCTCATCGGCCCGAAGGAAGTGCACAAGGTCAGCACCGCCATGGCCGGCCTGCGCCAGGTCTCGACCGAGCAGGCCAATTCGGTGCTGCGCGAATTCGTCGATGCCGTCGACAAGGAAACCTCCTATGGCGTCGGCTCGCATGAATATCTGCGCAACGTACTGATCAAGGCGCTGGGCGAGGAACGCGCCGGCAATATTCTCGAACGCGTACTGACGGTCGAGGAGTCCTCCGGACTGGAACAGCTCAAGTGGATGGATGCCCGCGCCATCGTCGAAGTGGTGAAGATGGAGCATCCGCAGATCATCGCCGTCGTGCTGTCCTACCTCGACAGCGAACAGGCGGCCGAGGTGCTGGCGCAGCTGCCGGAGAAACTGCGCGGCGACGTGCTGCTGCGCGTGGCCGTGCTCGATCGCCTGCAGCCCATGGCCCTGCAGGAGCTCAACCGCGTCATCGAGGAGCAGTTCCTCGGCAACTCCGCGGCCAAGTCCTCTGGTCTCGGCGGCATCAAGGTCGCCGCCAACATCCTCAATCTGATGGAGCCTTCGCTCGAAGGCGCGATCATGGAACAGGTCAGCGAGTACAACACCGACCTCGCCGGTCGCATCCAGGACCTGATGTTCGTGTTCGACGACCTCGCCGAAATCGGCGATCGCGATGTCCAGATGCTGCTGCGCGAGGTTGCCTCCGACACGCTGGTGCTGGCGATGAAGGGTGCGGACGAGGCGCTCAAGGAGAAGATCTTCAGGAACATGTCGAAGCGCGCCGGCGAGATGCTGCGCGACGATCTGGAAGCGAAGGGGCCGGTGCGTCTGAGCGAAGTCGAGGCGGCGCAGAAGGAAATCCTGGCGGTGGCCAGACGTCTGTCCGAATCCGGCGAAATCGCCCTGGGAGGCAAGGGTGGAGAAGAATACCTTTAAATTGATGAGCGGCGCCGAGTCGGCCGCCTGCGTGCCGTGGCTGGCGCCCGAGGTCGGTGCCGGCACCGCGGCGCATGCGGTGGCGGAAGTCGCGGCCGCGCTGCCGACGGCGGCGCGGATCGAGGAAATCCAGCGCCAGGCCTACGAGGAAGCCTTCGCGCTGGGACGGCGCGACGGGCTGGAACAGGGCAAGCGCCAGGCGCGCGCGCAGGCCGAACGTCTGGAGGCGGTGCTGCGCCAGCTCGGTGAACCGCTGCGTGATCTCGACGAACGCGTGGTCGATGAACTGGTCGAGCTGGCGCTGGCGATCGCGCGCCATCTCGTGCGCCGCGAACTGCGCGCCGATCCGGGACAGATCGTCGCCGTGGTGCAGCAGGCCGCCGCCGCGCTGCCGTTCGCCACGCGCCAGGTGCGCGTCGTACTGCATCCCGAGGATGCCGCGACCGTGCGCGAGATGCTGAACACGGCCGGCGGCGTGGAGCACGGCGACGGCTGGGTGATCGTCGAGGATCCGGCGATGATGCGCGGCGGCTGCCGCGTCGAGACCGAGCATTCGCGCATCGATGCCAGCGTCGAGAAACGCCTGGCGGCGATCGCCGCGGATCTGCTCGGTGGCGAGAGAGCGCGCGATGACGCCGGCGCAGAGTGAGCGCGGCGCGCTGTGGCGCGAACGGCTGGCGGCATGTCGGACGCGGCTGGATGCGCCGCGTCCGCTGGCGGTGGAGGGCAAGATCACGCGCATGGTCGGGCTGACGCTGGAAGCGGTCGGCTGCCAGGCGGCGATCGGTGACCGCTGTCTGGTGGAAACGCCGCACGGCCATGCCCTGGAAGCGGAAGTGGTCGGCTTCGCCGCCGACCGTACTTTTCTCATGCCGAGCGGCGACATCCGCGGCCTGGTGCCGAATGCGCGCGTCACGCCGACCGGCAGCGCTTATGCCGCGGCCGTCGGCGACGGCCTGCTCGGCCGCGTCATCGACGGCACCGGCAAACCGCTCGACGGGCGTGGACCGGTGCGCAGCAGCGCGACCTATCCGCTGCTCGGCAGGACGACCAATCCCCTGCAGCGCCGCCTGATCACCGAACCGCTGGACGTCGGCGTGCGTTCGATCAACAGCCTGCTCACCATCGGCCGCGGCCAGCGGCTCGGCCTGTTCGCCGGCAGCGGCGTCGGCAAGAGCGTGCTGCTCGGCATGATGACGCGCTATACCGATGCCGATGTCACCGTCGTCGGCCTGATCGGCGAGCGCGGCCGGGAAGTGAAGGAATTCACCGACCGCATCCTCGGTCCGCAGGGGCTCGCCCGCGCCGTGGTGGTGGCGACGCCGGCGGACACGCCGCCGATGCTGCGTCTGCACGGCGCCATGCTGGCGACCAGCATCGCCGAGTATTTCCGCGACCAGGGGCTCAAGGTGCTGCTGCTGATGGATTCGCTGACGCGCTTCGTGCAGGCGCAGCGCGAGGTGGCGCTCGCCATCGGCGAGCCGCCGGCGACGCGCGGCTATCCGCCGTCGGTATTCGCCAAGCTGCCGCAACTGGTGGAGCGCGCCGGCAACGGCGACAACGGCGGTTCGATCACCGGTCTCTATACGGTGCTCGCCGAGGGCGACGACCAGCAGGATCCGGTCGCCGATTCGGCGCGCGCGATTCTCGACGGCCACATCGTGCTGTCGCGCGATATCGCGGAATCGGGACAATATCCGGCCATCGACATCGAAGCCTCCATCAGCCGCGTGATGAGCGAGATCGTCAGCGACGAGCACCGCCGCCAGGCCATGCGCTTCAAGCAGATCTATTCGACCTATCGCAAGAACCGCGATCTGATCAGCGTCGGCGCCTATGCCAGGGGCAGCGATCCGCGCATCGACGAAGCAATCGAATACTGGCCGCGTCTGAGCGCGTTCATGCAGCAGGGCATGCGCGAACGCGTCACGCTGCAGGACGGTCTGCGCGGTCTGGAAGAACTGATGGAAAAGCCGCGCGCGGCCGTCAAGGCGTGACGCGCAGACATCGATATAGGGGAAAGAGCGTCGCATGGTGAAATCGGAACGCATGCAGACCGTCGCCGGTCTGGCCAAGGACAAGGAAAACCGCGCCGCGCTCACGCTGGCGGATCTGCGCCGGCAGCACGAGGCGCAGGAACACCGGCTCGTCGAGCTGCAGCAGTTTCACGGTGAATACCTGGCGCGCCTCGAAACGCTCGGCCGGGAAGGAATCGACATCCAGCAGCTCAGGCAGTATCGGCGTTTCAACGATCGCCTGGGTGAAGCGGTGCTGCAGCAGCGGCGCGTGGTCGATGAGTCGCGCCAGCGGCTCGAACGGCAGAATCTGTCCTGGTCCGATGCCAGCGCCAAGCGGCGCGCGCTCGACGAAACGGTCACGCGCCTGCGTGCCGAGGAAACGGTGCAGACCGCGCGCAAGGAGCAGCGCGAGGCCGATGATCGCGCCCAGCATCGGCGGCCGGCCATGGATTGATGGGCGGATTGACAGGCGGATTGGCGAGCGCGCCCGAATACCCAGACGGCAGCGCTGGCACAGTACTTGCCTTTCCCGATTGAATGATCTTCTGAGAGCGGCTTCAAATGGCTTCATTTCCATCAGCGGCAATGTCGGGCGCCGGCGCGCCGGGCCTCATCGGGGGCGCGTTGCCGGGCGCGGCGCGCGCACCATCGGCCCTGGGAGCGTCCGGGGACGCCTGGGAGCGTCTGGCGGATGAACGTCCCGACGCGGCGTTCGCGCTGCAGGCGCTGTTCGCTGCGCTGCTCAGCGATGCGCAGCACGACGGCATGCCCGCCGGCGTTCTCGCCCACGCCCCTATCGATACCCCCATCGATACCCTCATCGATGCGGGCGCAGCGGCATCGCTGCTGTCCGCCGACACGATTTTGCCGCCCGGCGGAGAATACCTGCCGGACGAATTGCCCGATCTCATCGCCGGCTTGCCGGATGCCGCCGCTGTGTCCGGCGCCGGCAGCGGAGCGGCAGGGGAAGCCCGGGGCTCTGCCTCCACCGCCGCGCTGGTCGAGCTGATCGCCCGCGGTCCGCAGGCCCAGGGCGAAGCGGCCTATCAGTCCTGGGCACGCGAACTCTTGCACCGAACCGAGACCCTGATGCGGACCGCGGACGAGGGCGCCGTAGCGCTGCCGGCGGAGATGGAGGCGCTGCCCCTGCCGCTGCGGCCGGAGCAGGGCGCCTATGGCATCGGTACACCGATCGGTGTGCCGATCGATGCGCCGGGCCAGGCGGCGGCCGCGACCGCCGTCCTCGCGGCCATGCTCAGAAACGCGGGCGAGCCCGGCACGCGCGGCGAAGCGTTGCCGCATGCCGATGCCGCCGGCGGCTCCGAACAGGCCAGCGCGCTGCCCGCGGCGGCGACCGCGCAGGCGCAGCTTCTGCCGGCGAGTGCCGGTGAACGCGCGCTGCCGGCATGGTCGCTGAGTGCGCCGCTGCAGCATCCGCAGTGGGGCGAGGAAGTCAGTGAGCGGGTGCGCTGGATGCTCGGTCAGCAACTGCAATCCGCCGAACTGAAGATCACGCCGCCGGAGCTCGGCACCATCGAGGTCCGCATCAGCGTGCACAAGGATCAGATGAGCGTCAGCTTCGCCGCGCCGAATGCCGCGGTGCGCGAAGCGCTGGAAGACGCGATGCCGCGCCTGCGCGAGATGCTGAGCGGCAGCGGTTATGAATCGGTCAGCGTCGATATTTCCCAGCACTCCCTGCCGCAGCGGCGCGATACCGCGCCGGATGGCTACGCTGCCGCCGGCGGCCGCGCCGCGGACGGGGACGATGAGGCGGTCGTCGGCGTGACGACGCTGCGTCCGGCCGGCGCGCTCGGCGTCATCGATTTCTACGCCTGAATGGCTGCACGGGTCGGACCCTTTCGATCCCGTCGCCAGGGTCTGGTCCCGCCCTCATCGTCATCATCGTCTGATCGCATCATCTCCGGCGGCGCGACGGCGCTGCCGCCGACATCGCCGTGACAGCGCCGTCAAAATCTTGTCCTGCCCGTTTTTGTCTCATTCAACTGATTGATTTTTATATTTTAAATAACCATTCCATGCGCTGGCATGTCTATTGCTAGAACTGCGACAAGGCAGTTTCAACGACAGCAAGCAAGGGGGAGTGGTACATGGCGATCGATCAGACAATCGATGAGGGTGGTGTCGGGCGTCCCGCGCCGGCGGCGAAATCAGGGATCGGCAAGATCTTGCTGCTGGTGTTTGTGGGATTGCTGCTGATCGGCACCAGTGTGGGCGCTACCCTGTTTTTCGCCGGCATTTTCAGCAGTGCGCCCGCCGGCGACACGCGCGCCAGTGCGACCAACGCACCGTCGAAGCCGCAGGCGCCGCCGATCTACGTCGAACTCGGCGAGCCTTTCGTGGTGAATTTCATCGAAGGCAGTCAGATCCGCTATCTGCAGGTGCGCATCGAAGCGATGACGCGCGATCCCGTCGTGACCCAGGCCATCGGCCGCCACCTGCCGCGCATCCGCAACAATCTGGTGTTCATGTTCAGCGGCTTCGATTACGCCGCGCTCGGCACCACCGCCGGCAAGCAGAAAATCCGCGACGAGGCGCTGGCGGAAGTGCAGAGCGTGCTCAAGCAGGAAATCGGCGATACCGGCATCGAGGCCATTTACTTCACCAGCTTCGTGATGCAATAGGCGCGCACCATGGCCGTCAACGATCTGCTCACCCAGGATGAAATCGACGCGCTGCTGCACGGCGTGTCGAGCGGCGAGGTCGAGACCGAAGACGATCGTCCGGTCGCCGACGGCGAAGTCACCGAATACGATTTCACCAGCCAGGACCGCATCGTGCGCGGCCGGCTGCCGACGCTGGAAATCATCAACGAGCGCTATGCGCGCCAGTTGCGCCTCAGCTTCTTCAATATGCTCAGACGCAACGCCGAGATTTCCACCACCGGCGTACAGATGATGAAGTTCGCCGAGTACGCGCACAGCCTGTTCGTGCCGGCGAGCCTGAACCTGGTGCGCATTCACCCGCTCAAGGGCACGGCGCTGGTGGTGATCGACCCCAATCTGGTGTTCACCATCGTCGACAACTTCTTCGGCGGCGACGGCCGCTTCCACGCCAAGGTCGAAGGGCGCGAATTCACGCCCACCGAACAGCGCATCATCAAGCTGATCCTCGACATGGTTTTCCGCGAGCTCAAGGAAGCATGGAGCGCGGTGATGCCGGTCGAAGTGGAGTTCCTCAACATGGAGGTAAACCCCAGCTTCGCCAACATCGTCAGCCCGAGCGAGGTGGTGGTGGTGTGTCCCTTTCATGTCGAGCTCGAGGGCGGCAGCGGGGATATGCACGTGACCATGCCTTATTCGATGATCGAGCCGATCCGCGAGCTGCTGGAAACGCGCATGCAGAGCGACCGCGATGCACGCGACGAACGCTGGCTGCATTCCCTGCGGGGCGAGCTGATGGATGCCGAGGTCGAGATCTCCAGCGTGCTGACCGAACTGAATCTGACCATGCGTGAGCTTACCCGCCTGAAAGCAGGCGACATCGTTTCCTTCGACATGCCGGAAACGGTGATCGCGTCGGTGGAGGGAATTCCCGTGCTGCGCGGCTCGTTCGGCAGTTCCGATGGCCATCTCTCGATCAAGGTCAGCGGACTCATATCCGGCGCGCCGGGCAGGCAATTGACTACTGTGCAAGGAGTGGAGCAATGAGCGAAGAGATCGGCACCGTCGGTGCCAAGACGGGAGAGGGCGGGCGCGACTACGCGCGTGCCGACTTCCAGAACCTCGAAGCCGAGATCGGCGCCAGCCTCGGCGGCAACGGCCTCGATATGATCCTGGACATTCCGGTGACGGTGGCGGTGGAGATCGGGCGCACCAAGATCTCGATCAGCAATCTGCTCAAGCTGAATCAGGGTTCGGTGGTCGAGCTCGACCGCTTCGCCGGCGAGCCGATGGACATCACCGTCAACGGCACGCTGGTCGCCCACGGCGAAGTGGTGGTGGTGAACGAGAAATTCGGCATTCGCCTCACCGATATCGTCAGCGCCGCCGAGCGCGTGCGCAAGCTCAAGTGACATGAATCCATCCGATCCGATGTCGCTCGGCGCGGTGCTGCAGGTCGCCACCGGGCTCGCCCTGGTGGTGGTGCTGATCTTCGCCGCCGCCTGGGCGATGAAGCGCTTCGGCCGCCTGCAGGGGACGGCCACCGATCAGCTGCGCCTGGTCGGCGGCATCCATCTCGGCCAGCGCGAACGCATCGTCGTCGTGCAGGCCGGCGATCAGCGCCTGGTCATCGGCGTGGCACCGGGATGCATCAGGACGCTGCATGTGCTGCCCGCGATCGAGTCCGGTGAGGGTGATGCCGGCGCCGGGCAGGGCGGCTTCCTCGACAAGTTCAATCAGGAAATCAGAAAGAGAATGTCCCAATGAGCCGTTTGCTGCTGCTGTTGCTGATGGCCGGCATGCCGTGGGCAGGCGCCACGGCCGATACCGGCCTGACCGCGCTGTCGGTAACGACCGCGCCCGACGGTAGCCAGACCTACTCGCTCAGCCTGCAGATCCTGGCGCTGATGACGGTGATGTCGATGCTGCCGGCGGCGATGATGATGATGACCTCCTTCACGCGGATCATCATCGTACTCGCGATTCTGCGCCAGGCACTCGGTACCGTGCAGACGCCGACCACGCAGACGCTGATCGGCCTCGCGCTGTTTCTGACCGTTTTCATCATGATGCCGGTTTTCAGCGAGGCCTACCGCGCCGGGGTGGCGCCGTACATGGACGAGGAGATCAGCCTTTCCGATGCGGTCGAGCGCGGCGGGGCGCCGTTCCGCGAATTCATGCTGCATCAGACCCGCGACAGCGACATCAATCTCTTTGCGCAAATCTCGGGCGCCGGGGAGATCGAGTCGCGCGAGACGCTGCCGTTTTCCCTGCTCATGCCCGCCTTCGTCACCAGCGAGCTGAAAACGGCGTTCCAGATCGGCTTCCTGATCTTCATTCCGTTCCTGATCATCGACCTGGTGGTGGCCAGCGTACTGATGGCGATGGGTATGATGATGCTGTCTCCGCTCATCGTGTCGCTGCCGTTCAAGATCATGCTGTTCGTGCTGGTCGACGGCTGGGCGCTGATTCTCGGCACGCTGGCATCGAGCTTCGTGGTATGAGAACCGCAGCGCAGGCGCGCGCCGCGCGCGGGGAGCAGGGGTCATGACGCCGGAATCGGTCATCGGCATCGGCCAGCACGCGCTGTACATCACCTCGATCATCATCGCGCTGCTGCTGATGCCGGCGCTCGGCGTCGGCCTGCTGGTCAGCATGTTCCAGGCGGCGACGCAGATCAACGAGCAGACCCTGAGCTTCATTCCCAAGCTGTTCGTGGTGATCGCCGTGCTGTTCATCGGCGGCCACTGGATCCTGCGCACGCTGATCGAGTACATGACTCAGCTCATCAGCGACATTCCGCAGCTGATCGGCTGACAGGCAAGCGGAGCGCGCGGTGAATATACCCCTCGACGAGCTGACCGCCTGGATGACGGGTTTCCTCTGGCCCTTTTTCAGGATCACCGCGCTGATCATGATCGTGCCCATCATCGGCGCGCGCTCGGTGCCCGGACCGATGCGCATCGGTCTCGGCCTGCTGCTGACGCTGGCGGTGGCGCCGATGCTGCCGCCGGGGCCGGCCATAGAGCCGTTCAGCGCCGCGGGCGTGCTGGTGACGGCGTGCCAGATCCTGATCGGGCTCGCCATGGGTTTCGCCGTGCGCATGGTGTTCAGCGCCATCGAAACCGGCGGCAACATCGTCGGCCAGACCATGGGTCTCGGCTTCGCCCAGATGATGGACCCCGCCAACGGCATCACGGTCCCGGTGATCAGCCAGTTCTACAGTGTGATGGCGACCCTGATTTTTCTCGCGCTCAACGGTCATCTCATCCTGATCGAAATCCTGGTGGCGAGCTTCGAGATCATGCCGGTGTCGACCGAGAGTATCGGCGCCGGCGGATTGTGGCTGCTGCTGAGCTGGGCGGCGTGGATCTTCAAGGGCGCGATGCTGATCGCGCTGCCGGCGGTTTCGGCCATGCTGCTGGTCAACCTCGCCTTCGGCGTGATGATGCGGGCCGCGCCCCAGCTCAATATCTTCGCCGTCGGTTTCCCGGTGACGCTGATGCTCGGCTTCATCTTCATCCTGGTATCGCTGGGCATGTTCGTGCCGCAGTTCACGGCGCTGCTCGACGACGCCTTCCTGCTCATGCGCAACGTGGTGACGGAGTAGCGCGATGGCGGAGAAACCGGCACAGGAAAGAACCGAACGCGCCACACCCAAACGCCTGCAACAGGCGAAGGACAAGGGTCAGGTCGCGCGTTCCCGCGAGCTGACCACCATGGTCGTGCTGCTGGTTTCCGCCGGCGGCCTGTTCATGATCGGCGGCGGCATCATCGCCGGCATGCTCGACGTCATGCACGATGCTTTCCAGTCGCAGCGCATGGAAATCATGGATCCGACCATGATGGTGCTCAAGCTCGAGCGCGCGATCGGTGGAACCGTCATGGCGATGATGCCTTTTTTCGCCATCATCACGCTGTCGGCGCTGATCGCGCCGATGGCGCTCAGCGGCTGGTCGTTCAGCACCCAGGCGATGGCGTTCAAATGGGACAAGCTCGATCCGATCAAGGGCATGGGGCGGGTGTTTTCCGTGCGCGGCCTGGTCGAGCTGGTCAAGGCGCTGGCCAAGTTCGCCGTGGTGCTGGCGGTGGCGCTGGGGTTTCTGTGGTTCAACGTCGAGTCGATTCTCGGCCTCGGCGGCCAGTATGTGCAGTCGGCGCTCGCCAACGCCGGCGAGATCCTGCTGTGGGCTTTTCTGTTCCTCAGCTGTTCGATGATCCTGATCGCCATCGTCGACGTGCCGTTCCAGATCTGGGATCACCAGCGCCAGCTGAAGATGACGCGACAGGAAATCAAGGACGAATTCCGCGAGACCGACGGTAATCCGGAGATGAAGCGCAAGGTGCGCGAGGTGAGCCAGGCGCTGGCGCGCCGGCGCATGATGGACGAGCTGCCGCGCGCCGACGTGGTCATCACCAACCCGACGCATTACGCGGTGGCGCTGCGCTACGATCAGGACCGCATGTCGGCGCCGGTCGTCGTCGCCAAGGGCAAGGATCTGGTCGCCATGCAGATCAGGAACGTGGCCATGGCGCACCGCATCCCCATCGTCTCGGCGCCGCCGTTGTCGCGCGCGCTTTATCACAGCACCGAGCTGCAGCAGCGCATTCCGGCGGGCCTGTTCATCGCCGTGGCGCAGGTGCTGGCCTATGCCTACCAGTTGCGCAAGCGGCCGGCATCGCGACGCGCCGCCGCGCGCGAGTTCAAGGATCTGCCCATCCCGGCGGAGCTGCGCGTCGATGAATGAGGCCGGGAATGAAGTCGGGAATGAGGCCGGGTCTGAAGAGGGGCCTGAAGTGAATCCTGAAGTGGATCCGGATGTGGAACGGATTGTGTATGTATTCGGCGGTATCCGTCTGCGGGCGGAGGTGAGGAGCGGAGAACGATGAATGCGAATGTGATGGGTAATCTGCGCGATTTCAGGCGAAACGCCATGCTCGGCGCGCCGCTGCTGATGATCGCGCTGCTGATGATGCTGGTGGTGCCGCTGCCGCCGCTCATGCTCGATCTCTTCTTCACCTTCAACATTGCACTGTCGCTGGTGGTGATCATGGCCTGCGTTTACGCCGGCCGACCGCTGGCGTTCGCCAGTTTTCCGACGGTGCTGCTGGTCGCGACACTGCTGCGCCTGGCGCTCAACATCGCTTCCACGCGCGTGGTGCTGCTCGACGGCCATACCGGCACCGACGCCGCCGGCCGCGTGATCGAGGCTTTCGGCGAATTCGTCATCGGCGGCAATTTCGCCGTCGGTCTGGTGGTGTTCACGATCCTGATTATCATCAATTTCGTGGTGGTGACCAAGGGCGCCGGCCGCATATCGGAAGTGAGCGCGCGCTTTACCCTCGATGCGATGCCGGGCAAGCAGATGGCGATCGACGCCGATCTCAATGCCGGCGTGATCGATCAGAAGGAAGCCCGGCGGCGGCGCGAGGATGTCGTCTCGGAGGCCGATTTCTACGGTTCCATGGACGGTGCCAGCAAGTTCGTCCGCGGTGACGCGGTGGCGGGCATCCTCATTCTGGTGGTCACCATCATCGGTGGCCTGTCGGTCGGCATGCTGCAGCACGACATGGCGTTCGGCGATGCGGTCCACAATTACACCCTGCTGACCGTCGGTGACGGTCTGGTGGCGCAGATCCCCGCGCTGGTGCTGTCGACCGCGGCCGCGATCATGGTCACCCGCGTTTCCAGCGAGCAGAACATGGGAACGCAGTTGCTGTCCCAGCTCTTCGGCAATCCGCGCGCGCTCGGCGTCACCGGCGGCGTGCTGCTGGCGCTCGGTGTCATCCCGGGCATGCCCAATGCGGTTTTCCTGCTGCTCGGCTCCGCTGCCGCCGCCGGCAGCTACATGATCTACAAGCGCTCCCTGCAGCCCGCGGCCAAGGCGAGCCAGGAGGCCGCAGCGCCGGCGCCGAACGCCGAGGCGCGCGATCTGAGCTGGGACGACGTCGTGCCGGTCGATCCGCTCGGGCTGGAAGTGGGCTATCGCCTGATTCCGCTGGTCGATCGCAACCAGGGCGGGCAGTTGATGGCGCGGATCAAGGGCGTGCGCCGCAAGCTCACCCAGGACGTCGGCTTTCTCATCCCGGCGGTGCACATCCGCGACAATCTCGAACTCGCGCCCAATGCCTATCGCATCACGCTGATGGGCGTCACCGTCGCCGAGGGCGAGATACACCCCGAGCGCGAACTGGCGATCAATCCCGGGCAGGTGTTCGGCAAACCCCAGGGCATCGCCACCAAGGATCCGGCCTTCGGCATGGATGCGATCTGGATCGAACCCAATCAGCGCGATCAGGCGCAGACCATGGGCTATACCGTGGTCGATGCCGGCACCGTCATCGCCACGCATCTCAGCCACGTGCTGCAGACGCACGTGCACGAACTGCTCGGCCGCGAGGAGGTCCAGCAACTGCTCGATGCGCTCGGCCGCAGTTCACCCAAGCTGGTCGATGGGCTGGTGCCCGACACGCTGTCGCTGGGCACGCTGCAGAAAGTGCTGCGCGCCCTGCTCGAGGAACGGATTCCGCTGCGCGACATGCGCACGATCGTGGAAAGTCTGGCGGCGAACGCCGCGCTCAGTCAAAACCCCGGCGAACTGACGGCGGCCGTCCGCGTCGCGCTCGGTCGTATGATTGTTCAGAACATCAACGGCTTAACTGATCAATTGCCGGTGATTACATTGGATCAGACGCTGGAACAGTTATTGCTAGAGACTGTGCGCACCCAAGGCGCAGGCGGGATGGCGCTGGAGCCGGGACTGGCGGGCAAGCTGCATCAGTCGCTGCTCGACTCGGCGCAGCGCCAGGAACTGGCGGGACAGCCGGCGGTACTGCTGGTATCGGCGAGTCTGCGCACCATGCTGGCACGCTTCGTGAAGCACTCGATTGCGGTGATGCACGTGCTCTCGTACGACGAGATACCGGACAACAAGCAGATCAGGATCGTGGCCAGTATCGGACGCCCGGCCTAAGGGATCGCGGCACCGCGACGGAGAAACGGGAAGATGAAGATCAAAAGATTTTTCGCGCCGGACATTCGCCAGGCGATGCGCATGGTGCGGGACGAACAGGGCCCCGATGCGGTGATCCTGTCGAACAAGCGCGTCGACGGCGGTGTCGAGATCGTCGCGGCGATCGATTACGACGAACGCATGATGACCGAGTACAGCATCACCGCCGCGGCCCAGCCGGCGCAGCAACAGCTGCCGCAGCAGGCGCAAGCCGCCGTCCCGGCGGAGCGGCGCGCGGCGAGCGCGGCACGGCAGGCGGATACGGCAGCCGGCAGCCCGGAGCGCAACCGGGAATCCAACCGGGAGCCCACGCTGATGGAAATGAAGAGCGAATTGCACACGCTGCGCTGCATGCTGGAAGGGCAGCTTTCCAGCCTGGCCTGGGGCAGCTTCGCGCGCGGCGAACCGCGCCGCGTCGAGCTGATCCAGCGCCTGATGCGCTTTGGCATGACCGCCGCCCAGTGCCGCGCCATCGCCGATGCCATAGCCGCAGCCGGCGACGATGCCGACATCGAGACGCTGTGGAGCCGGGCGCGCGAAGTCATCGCCCGCGGCCTGCCGCTGTACGGCCGCGATCCGCTGCAGGAGGGCGGCATCATCGCCCTGGTCGGTCCGACCGGCGCCGGCAAGACGACGACGGTGGCCAAGCTCGCCGCGCACTATGCACTGCGTCACGGCAAGCGCCATGTCGCCCTGGTTACCATAGACAATTACCGCGTTGGCGCCCACGAGCAGCTGCGCAGCTACGGCCGCATCCTCGACGTGCCGGTGCGCACCGCGGACTCGCGCGCCGAACTGCGCAGCGTGCTCGACGATCTCGCCGACCGCAGCCTGGTCCTGATCGATACCAGCGGCATGAGCCAGCACGACAGCGGCCTGGCGCGCCAGGCCGAGCTGCTCGACAAGGCCGATCTGCGCAAGCAGGTGCTGCTGCTGCTGCCGGCTACCAATCGCCTGTCCGGCCTGGATGACGTGGTGACGGCGTTCTCGCCTTTTGCTCCCGACGCCTGCATACCGACCAAGGTCGATGAAACCACCTGCCTCGGCGGTGTGCTGAGCGCGGCGGTGACGCACCAGCTGCCGCTGGCCTATGTCAGCGACGGCCAGCGCGTTCCGGAAGATCTGCACCCGGCGTGCGCGGAGGACCTGGTCGCGCGCGCCGCTCACATCATGAACCGTATGGGTCCGCGTATCGACGAGGATCTGGTCACCCTCAGCTTTGGAAAGGAAATCGCCAATGCTCATTTCTGAGAAACATGGAGCACAGGCCGCCGGTCTGCGCAGCTACGCCGCGCCTTCGCCGGTGCGCGTCATCGCCGTCACCGGCGGCAAGGGCGGCGTCGGCAAGACCAACGTATCGGCCAATCTGGGCGTGGCGCTGGCGGCGGCAGGGCGGCGCGTGCTGCTCATGGATGCCGATCTGGGCCTGGCCAACGTCGATGTCCTGCTCGGTCTGCAGCCGGCGTGCAATCTGTTCCATGTCATCAGCGGCGAGCGCACGCTCGACGACATTCTCCTCGATGGCCCGGCCGGTATGCAGGTGATTCCGGCTTCCTCCGGCCTGAAGGGCATGGCCGAGCTGAGTCATCTCGAACACGTCGGCCTGGTGCGCGCCTTCAGCGAGATGCGCTTCACGCCCGAGATCCTGCTCGTCGACACCGCCGCCGGCATCTCCGACAGCGTGGTGACCTTCAGCAAGGCGGCGCAGGAAGTGCTGGTGGTGGTCTGCGACGAGCCTTCGTCGATCACCGACGCCTATGCGCTGATCAAGCTGCTCAACCGCGAGCACGGCCTGTACCGTTTCCGCATCGTCGCCAACATGGTGCGCAGCAGCCAGGAGGGCAGCGATCTGTTCCGCAAGCTGACCCGCGTCGCCGACCGCTTCCTCGACGTCAGTCTGGACTATGCCGGCGCCGTGCCGCACGACGAGTATGTGCGCAAGGCGGTGCAGAAGCAGCGCGCGGTCGTCGACGCCTATCCGCGCAGCCGCGCCGCGCTCGCCTTCTCCAAGCTGGCGCAGAAGGTCCAGCTCTGGCCGCTGCCGGGATCGGCGCGCGGTTCGATCGAATTCTTCGTCGAAAAACTCATCAATAACCCCGGTGACAGGATAAGGACAGCAGGCGGACTCCATGAATAACACAGCCATGTATGTATCCACTGACAATAACCGGACTGCGGCCGACTACGATCGACTGGTGACGCAGTATGCCTCGCTGGTCAAGCGTATCGCCTATCACATCATGAGCCGTCTGCCGCCGAGCGTGCAGGTCGACGACCTGATCCAGGCCGGCATGATCGGCCTGCTCGAGGCGGCGCGCAACTACGACGCCGGGCAGGGTGCGAGCTTCGAGACCTATGCCGGCATCCGCATCCGCGGCGCCATGCTCGATGAGATCCGCAAGGGCGACTGGGCGCCGCGCTCGGTGCACCGCAAGGCGCGTCAGGTCGCCGAGGCGGTCAGGGATATCGAGAACGCCACCGGTCGCGACGCCAGGGATCACGAAGTGGCCAAGGCGCTCGGCATGTCGCTCGACGAATATCACAAGACGCTGCAGGACGCGAGCGGCTGCCGGCTGCTTTCCTTCGAAGAGATGGGCATGAACGAGGATGCGATCTGCTCGCGCATCGGCCGCACCGACGGCGGACCGTTCGAGGGCGTGCAGCGCGACGATTTCAAGCGCAATCTGTCCGAGGCGATAGCCGGTCTGCCCGACCGCGAGCGTCTGGTGCTGACGCTGTACTACGACGAAGATCTGAATCTGCGCGAAATCGGCGCCGTCATCGGCGTCAGCGAATCGCGCGTGAGTCAGATCCACAGCCAGGCTCTGCTGCGTCTGCAGTCCCGGCTCGGACACTGGCGGGGCAATGACTGAGCGGAGCGCGCGCCGCTCGGCGTTGCGCTGCTAGCCGTTCGTTTCGGGAGCTTGCTTTGTGGATATTCTGAGCATCATCGGCATCGCTCTGGCGCTGCTCGCCATTCTCGGCGGCAACATACTGGAAGGCGGACACACCGGCTCGCTGCTGCAGTTCACGGCTTTCCTCATCGTGTTCGGCGGCACCGCCGGCGCGATCCTGCTGCAGACGCCGTTCGACACCTTCATGCGCGGGCTGAAGATGGGGGCATGGGTGATCATGCCGCCCAAGGTCGCCTCCGCCGAAGCGATCGACAAGATCGTCAACTGGAGCAACATCGCGCGCAAGGAAGGGCTGCTGGGCCTGGAAGCGCTGGCGGAGAACGAGCCCGAGCCGTTCGCGCGCAAGGGGCTGCAGTTGCTGGTCGACGGCAGCGAGCCCGAAGCCATCCGCCGCATCATGGACGTCGAGCTCGCCGTGCGCGAATACCAGAACGTACAGGGCGCCAAGGTCTATGAAGGCATGGGCGGCTACGCGCCGACCATCGGCATCATCGGCGCCGTGATGGGACTGATCCACGTGATGGAGAATCTCGCCGACCCGAGCAAGCTCGGTTCCGGCATCGCCGTCGCCTTCGTCGCCACCATCTACGGCGTCGGCTTCGCCAACCTGTTCTTCCTGCCGATGGCGAGCAAGCTGAAGAGCATCGTCCACGAGCAGACCCAGTTCGGCGAAATGATCATCGAAGGCATCGTGTCGATCGCCGAGGGCGAAAACCCGCGCAACATCGAGACCAAGCTGCGCGGATACGTCGGCTGACGCACGACCATGGCGCGCAGACGCAGGCACGAAGAGCACGAGAACCATGAGCGTTGGCTGATTTCCTATGCCGACTTCATCACGCTTCTGTTCGCCTTCTTCGTCGTCATGTATTCGATTTCCTCGGTCAACGAGGGCAAATACCGCGTGCTGTCCGATTCGCTGCTGTCGGCGTTCCGTCAGCCGCCGAAATCGATGGAGCCGATCCAGGTCGGACGCCAGAGCAAATCCGAGGTGGCGCCCAATATGAACTTCGTGCAGCGCCCGAATCTGCTCGATACGCCGGCGATCGCCGTGCATCCGCCGGATCAGGGCGAGCAGCGCGGCGCAGACGGCGAATACCTGATGCGGCAGATTGCCGACCAGTTGACCCAGGCGCTCGGCGAACTCGTCGATCAGGGCCTGATTGCCGTGCGCCACAATGAGCTATGGCTGGAAGTGGAGATCAGGGACAGCATTCTTTTCCCCAGCGGCAGCGCCACCCTGCAGCCGAGCGCGTTGCCGGTGCTGCAGGCGGTGTCGCGGGTGCTGATCGATTTTCCCAATTCCATCCGCGTCGAAGGCTTCACCGACGACAAGCCGATCAATACGCTGCTCTATCCTTCGAACTGGGAGCTGTCGACCGGACGCGCGGCGAGCGTCGTGCGCCTGCTGGTGCGCGAGGGCATTACGCCGGGGCGGCTGTCGGCGCTCGGTTACGCCGAATTTCGCCCCGTTACCGGCAATGACAGCGTCGAGGGGCGTGCCCGCAATCGCCGTGTCGTGCTGGTGGTGCTGGCCGACGATCGCCTGGCCAATGTTTTCGATGCGCGTTCATCGGCTGGTGCGCCGGTGGCGCCGGCCGATCCCGCGCCGGATCTATCGCCGCAGAGCCAGGCCGCACCGCCGCCCGGGTCACTGGCTGAGTCGTCACCGGCGGAGTCAACGCCGCTCGGGTCAGCGTTGGCCGCGCTCGTGCCGCGCCCGATACCGGCGCCGTCTCCTGCCGATGGCGGCATGGTCGCGGACGCATCGGCAGATGAGGATAGCGCCCCGCGTGCCCTGTCGCGCGCCGCCGCGATCGCGACGGGATTCGCACCGCACCTGCAGCCAGCGTTGTCGAGCGCGGTCGAGATAGCGCCCGCCCCGCCGGTATTGCTGCCGCCGGTGACGGGCCTGAAGGCCGGCGGAACGGCTGAGCGTGCACCGGCACCTTGAATATCAGGGCGCACCGAATATCTGGCATGGAATCTGCTTCGATCATGATGGACGTGTCGGACGTATCGGAGCTTGCCATGACCGAGATCAGAGACATCAGACCTGCCGATCCGCTGTGGCCGAAGCGGCGGACGGAAAAGATTCGCCCGGACGATGAGCGGAACAATGGGCCGGGCAATGAGACGGCCGATGAAAGCGATGCGCCGCCGCCGGAACAGCAGCAGCGCCGCGACGATGAGGCGACGGACGACGATCGCTCGCGCGGCGGCCGGATAGATGAATACGCTTGAGAGGTGAACGAAATGATGGGGCAGACCATTTACTACGCGCTTGCCGCCGCCGTGCTCTTTCCTTTGTCGCTGCTGCTGGGCCTGGTCCTGCTGTGGGGGCAGCGTCAGCGTCTGCACCGGCAGCAGTGCCTGATTCTGGCCTTGCAGGGCGAAGTGCAGTCGATACAGAGCGAAGTCTCCGCCCTGTGCGCCGGCGGCGCCGGCACGGGCGCGCATCTGAGCCGGGTCGAACGCCAGCTGGCGCGCTTGATCGAGCGCCAGAATCGGCTCGAACTGAGCGACACCATGAACCGGGAATACGAGCGCGCGGTGAAGCTGCTGCGTGAGGGCAGGGATATCGAGCAGGTGATGGCGCAATGCAATCTGGTGCGTGCCGAGGCCGAACTGCTGGCGCGCATGCACACCAAGACCGAGGAATCGGCTTCGTACCGGCGGATTCAGTCGACGCCGGGCAGGGGGATGCGCGTCAGCGGTGTGCCGATGTGATTGCCTTGCGCGCGGTCGATGCCGTACTCCTTGAGCAGGGCGAGCGTGGCGGCGTTTTCGACGAACTCCGCCACCACGAGCTTGTCGAGCGCGCGGCCCATTTCGATCATCGACTTCACCAGCCGCTGATCGATCGGGTCGTTGAGCAGATTGCGGATGAAGCTGCCGTCGATCTTGAGAAAATCGACCGGGAATTGTTTCAGGTAATTGAACGAGCTGAAGCCGGTGCCGAAGTCGTCGAGCGCGAAGCGGCAGCCGATCGCGCGCAGTTCGTTGATCATGCTGCGGGTCTGTTCGTAGTTCGCCACCGCCGCCGTTTCCGTGATTTCGAAGGTGATCCGCTGCGCCGCCACGCCGGTGTCCGCGAGTGTGTCCCGTACCAGGGTCAGCAGGGCCGGATCCTGAAAGGCGTGAATGGACAGGTTGACGTTGAGCGCGATACCGCTCAGTGCCGGCGGCAGGCGGTGCAGCGTATCCAGCGCGTATGCCACCACCCACAGGTCGATGTCATGGATCAGCCCCATGCGTTCGGCGACCGGAATGAAGGCGTCCGGCGTGATCACCGTACCGTCGGCCTCGATCATGCGGATGAGCGCTTCATAGGCGACGACGTCGCCGCTCGCCAGATCGATCACCGGTTGGAACACCATGGTGAAGCGGTCATTGGCGAGCGCTTCGCGTATGCGCGGCACCCAGTCCACCGCTTCGCGCAGGATACTGGTTTCGAGGTCATTGTGATCGAAGCGATGGACCAGGTTGCGTCCGTGCGCCTTGGCCTCGAAACAGGCCTGCGCCGAGCGCGCCAGCGCTTCGCTGGCGGTGACCCGGTTGGCGGCGTCGATCAGGAGCACGCCGATGCTGGCGCTGATCTGGTATTCGCGTTCGTCGGTGGCAAAGCGGTAGCGGTCGATGGTCTGGCGCAGCGACTCGGCGAACTGCATCGCCGCCGCCTCGCTGGTGTCCTCGAGCAGGACGGCATACTCGTCGGAGCTGATACGGGCGAGAATATCGCGCTGATGCAGCGCGGAACGCAGGAGGTTGGCGATGCTCATCAGCAGGCGGTCGCCGGCGGCATGCCCTTCGAGATCGTTGATCACCTTGAACTGATCGAGATCGATGTAGACCAGCGCGCCTGCCGCGCGCCGTTTGCGCAGGCGTTTGATCGCCGCTTCGAGCACCTGTTCGAAGCGGCGCCGGTTGGACAGACCGGTGAGATCGTCGTGCGAGACCAGATACTGCAGACGTGCTTCCATGACCTTGCGTTCGGCGAGCTCGGCTTCCAGCTCCGTTTCGCGCCAGCGGCGGATGTCGCGCTCGCGCTTGAGCAGCAGCGCCGCGACGACGCGCGGCACGAATTCCATGGCATTCGCCACCGGCAGCAGGACGACGTCGGTGGCGCCGGCGTCGAGGCATGCGGGCAGGGTGTCTTCATGCCAGGTGGCGCGCGGCAGCAGAACGATGATCGGCGTTTCGCGCCAGGCTTCGTGCGCGCGGATGGCGCGGCACAGCCGGTAGCTTTCCTCGTCCGCCGCGGCGACGTGCAGCAGCACGAGGTCGGTGCCGTGCAGGCGTCGTTCGACACCCTTCAGCAGGGCAAGCATTTCCTGCGCGCCGTGCACGCGCCGGAGCTGGGAGAATCCGCTCTGTGCCAGCATGGCGGCGGTGGCCGCGCTGCCGGTATCGCTGCCGGTGTCGCCACCAGTGTCATCGCCAATGTCATTTCGGGTGTTGCCGCCCACGTCATGGGCGGTGTCGTCGGCGACGAGGATATGCATGCGATGGATATCTTCGAGACGGGGCAGGAGGTCGTCATCCTGTCCGCCTTCGCCGGTGGGTATGGATGCCGCCTGGACGGCGTGATCTGAATTACCGGTAGCAGCCATGCTGTCAGCTCTTATCCATGGTCTCTTGCGTGACACGGTGCGTCCGTTCGCATCGCAGGCTTGTACGGCGGTCGTGATGGCGAACTGTCGCTGCGCTGCCGATAGGCACTGCGCGGCCTTGACGCATTATAGACCATTGCATCGCCGATGGCGGGTTTCCCGTCGCGGCGCTTTCACGGGTTTCGTCTGTCATGGTTTCTAAGGTACAGCTCTGGTATACGCGCCGCGGCGCGATCGTGCAGGGCCCTTATCCGCGCGGCCTGATCGTGCGCTATGTCATCCTCGGCCGGATCGTCGCCGACGATGAACTGAGCGAGGACGGGATGAACTGGGTGCCGCTGAGCGCGCTGCCTGAACTGGTGCCGGTTCTCCTGCGTGACGAGGAGGCGGTCGCCCACCGTCTGGACGCCGCCAGGCGCTGGGAAAACGAACGTGAAAGCAAGGACCGGCGCCGCGAAGCCGCCGCCGTGGCAGATGAGCGGCGCAGCGGCCAGGAGCGCCGCAGCGGCGCGCATGAAGCGCGCGGCGCGGCGCTGCGTCATGAGGATTTCGCCGCGCATCTGGGCCGGCGCCGGCGTTTGCGCCGCATGGCGGCGACGATCGCGCTCGCCATGCTGGGCGCCTTGAGCGCCACCCTGGCTTTTTACCAGCCGGCGCCGCTGCCGGCATCTCCCGATTGCCGCCAGGGGCCTCGTCCCGGCATCAACTGGAACAACTGCGCGATGGATGGGCGTTCGCTCGCGCTGAGCGATCTCGCCGGCGCGCACATGAGCAATATGTCATTGAGCGGCGCCGAGCTCGGCGCCAGCCGGCTGAGCAATGCCGATCTCTCTTTCGCCAACCTCAGTCTCGCCGGGCTGCGGCGCGCGGATCTCAGCCAGGCCAGGCTGATGGGTGCGAGTCTGCGCGGCGCCGATCTCTCCGAAGCCCGTTTCGACGACGCGGATCTTTCCTATGCCGATCTGCAGGGCGCGGTACTGGCGGGCGCCAGCCTGCGCGGGGCGCGCCTGGACAGCGCGGTCTGGGTCGACGGCACTTTGTGCGGTCCCGGTTCGCTCGGCGAGTGCCGTCCGGCGCCGGCGCGGCGCCCGATCGAATAGGGTTCCATTCAGGGCTGAATGGCGCGGAGCAGGACGCCGCTTCAGGCGGGCGCGGCCTCGATGTGCATCAGGATGCGCGCGGCGAGACTGGCCGCATCCCCGTTCGTATCCCCGTTCTCATCCCCAGGCATATGCGCCGCCGCGGTGGTGTCGATCATCAGCACCCGTTCCCGCTCATCGTCGCCGATCGGCTCATGGCTGGCCAACTGCTTCATGAGTACCTCGATGCCGGCTTCGGAAGCGTCGCTGCCGGGGCGACGCGCACTCACCCGTGCGCGCAGCACGGCTTCCGGCGCCTGGAAATCCAGGATCAGAAACGGCACCTGCAGATGGTCGGCGAGCGCGCGGAAGCGCTCGCGCTGCGCACGCTGCAGAAAAGTGGCATCGACCAGAACCGGAAAGCCGGCATCGATGACCGCGGCGGCAAGATCCTGCAGCCGCCGGTAGGTGCGCTCGCCGACATCCCGGGTATAGATGCCGCCGCCGGATGGCGAATGGCTGCGCTCTTCGGGTGCATAACCGGCGAGCCGCTTGCGCTCGACGTCCGAGCGGATGCGGATCAGGCCGCAGGGCGCGAGGAGCTCTTCGCTCATCGTGGTCTTGCCCGATCCCGAGAAGCCGTGACTGATGATCAGCGCGCGCGGTGGCGGACGGACGTACGTGCCGGCGAGTTCGATGTAGGCGAGCACGGCCGCGTAAGCGCCGGCGTCGTGCCGAGCGCCGTTCTGTCCCCCGTCCTGTACCCGCTGCGCGAGGCGCAGGCATTCGATCTTGGCGCGCACCATGGCGCGATAGACCTGGTAGTAACGCAGCAGCGCCAGCCCCTCGTAGTCGCCGCTGTGGTGCAGGTATTCGTTGAGGAAGAGCAGGGAGAGATCGCGCCGGCCACGCGCGTCGAGATCCATGGTCAGGAAGGCGATCTCGTTGACGACGTCGATCCAGCGCAGCTGCGGATCGAATTCCAGGCAGTCGAAGGGCGTCGGCCGGCCTTCGTGCAGGGTGATGTTGGCGAGATGCAGATCGCCGTGGCATTCGCGCACGAAGCCGGCCTGCCGGCGCTGCTCGAAGCGGGCGGCGAGCGTGGCGTGGCGGCGCTCCGACCACGTGGCCAGTTCGTCGAGGGTACGCGCCGCGCCGGCGCAGGCGGCGGGCAGGCGGATATGAGCGAAGTTTTCGCGCGCCGGTGCCGCGATCGCTGCCACCGTGCCATAGGGTGAATCAGGGCTTGCCCGGCCGCTTTCGGCATGAAAGCGCGCCAGTACCCGCGCCAGTGCGCGCAGCTGATCCGCCGTGAGTGCGCCGGCGGCGAGCAGACGGTCGAACTGTTCGTCCGGCGCGAACTGCACCATCTTCACCGCGTACTCCAGCGCCGGCTCTTCATCGCCGACGCAGAGGCGCGGCGCCGCCACGCTGCCGCCGATGGCGACGACCTCGAGATAGAGCGCGGGCGCCAGGCGCCGGTTCAGGCGCAGTTCCTCTGCGCAGTAATGGCGGCGTTTCTCCAGCGTGCTGAAATCGAGAAAACCGAAATCGACGGCTTTCTTGATCTTGTAGGCATAAGGGCCGGTGAGCAGCACCCAGGAGATATGGGTTTCGAACAAGCGGAACGCCTGCACCGGATGCGGATAGAGCGCGGCGTTCTGCAATGAACGGATCAGTGCCGGATCCTGGTCCTGCATGGCGTTTCTCCTACAATATGCATGGCGATGTGCATAGCATTGTGCATGGCGGGGCGGGATCGGATCATTGTCGGCGCTAGGGCCACGGCCGACAAGCGCCGGTTTGCCGGCGCCGTCGCTTTGTCCCCCTCGCGCGCGACTCGGTGCTAGAATCCGGAGTGCATCGCTCTGGATTCATGCATCATGACCGTTTACGCCGTCGATAAACTCATCGCCGAGGCGCGCCGTCTCGCCGCCGATTACCGTGATACCACGGGCCGCCCGCTGGCCGGCGTCAGCGCCGAAATCAGTCGTTACGACGCTGCGCGCCTGCTCGACCTGGAATTGCAGACCGATGACGCCGGATTCGACGCGGTCGGCCGCGGTGCGCGTGCCGGACGGCGCATCCAGATCAAGGCGCGCGCGATCTTCGACCAGGAAAAGTCCGGTCAGCGCATCGGCCAGTTGAAGATCGAGCAGCCCTGGGACAGCGTGGTGCTGGTGCTGCTCGACGAGCGTTTCGAACCGTTCGAGATCTACGAAGCCGAACGCGAAGACTTGCTGCCCGAACTCGAACGCGCCGCCGACAGCCGGCGCGCGCGCCGCGGCGCGATGTCGGTGGCGCGCTTCAAGGCGCTGGGTCGTCTGGCCTGGGCGCGCGAGGACGGCATCATCGAAGACGGCGTGTGGGACAATCGCCTCACCGGTCGGGAGCGCTGAGCGCCGCCGTGATGGAGGAGGCAGCGCACGACAGGGTGGCCGATCTGCTCGGCGGACGAGGTCCGCTGGCGCAGCGCCTGGCGCGTTTCACGCCGCGTCCGCAGCAGCAGGAGATGGCCGCCGCGGTCGCGCGCACGCTGCGCCGCGGCGGCATGCTGGTCGCCGAGGCCGGCACCGGCACCGGCAAGACCTATGCCTACCTCGCCCCGGCGCTCGCCGCCGGTCGCAAGACCGTGATTTCCACCGGCACGAAGGCGTTGCAGGATCAGCTGTTCCATCGCGACATTCCGCTGGTCAGGGAAGCGCTCGCCGCACCGGTCACGGTCGCCCTGCTCAAGGGACGCGCCAATTACCTGTGCCGCTATCGCCTCGAACTCGCCGAACGTACGCCCGAGCTGGCCGAGCAGGAAACCGCCGCGCGCCTGCATGCGCTGCGCGAGTGGGCCGGATACACGGCCTCGGGCGAGATCGCCGAGTTTCATGCCATTCCCGCCGGTGATTCCATCTGGCAGCAAGTGACCTCGAATGCCGACAACTGCCTGGGGCAGGAGTGCCCGGCATGGTCCGAGTGCCACGTGGTCAAGGCGCGCCGCGCCGCGCAGGAAGCCGAACTGGTGGTCATCAATCATCATCTGCTGTTCTCCGATTTCCTGCTGCGCCAGGAAGGTTTCGGCGAGTTGCTGCCGGAAGCCGAGGCCTTCGTACTCGACGAAGCGCATCAATTGCCGGATATCGCTTCGCGCTTTTTCGGCCTCGCCGTGAGCGGGCGTCAGCTGTCCGATCTGGCGCGCGATGCGGTGCGCGCCCTGCGCGCGGCGGGCGGCGCCATGCCGGCGCTGGAGCAGACGGCGCGGGTGCTGGAGCGCTCGGTGGACGGTTTCCGGCGCGCGCTCGGCGGCGTCCAGCGCCAGGCGGCGTGGCGCGAGGATGCCCAGAGCGTACAGAGCAGACAGACACAGGCCCTGCTGCGCCTGCGTGGCGACATCGACGCCATGCGTGATGTCCTCGAACAGTCCGCCGAGCGCGACAAGGGGCTGGAGAGCTGCTGGCGGCGCGCCCAGGCGCTGGCCGCGCGCGTGCAGCTGTTCGCGGCGGAGCAGAGCGAAGAGAGCGGTGCGGAGCACGTCAAATGGCTGGAGAGCAGCGCGCGTTCCTTCACCCTGCACGTCACGCCGATGGATTTTTCCGCCACCTTCCGCGACAGCATGTCGCGCTATCAGGCCGCCTGGATCTTCACCTCGGCGACGCTTGCGGTCGGTGAAGGCTTCAGCCATTTCACCTCGCGTCTCGGCATCGAGGATGCCGACACGGCGCGCTGGGACAGTCCTTTCGATTATGAGCGCCACACCCTGTGCTATCTGCCGTCCGGCATGCCCGATCCGGGCACGCGCGACTATACCGCGGCGGTGGTGGCGGCGGCGCGGCCGGTGCTGGCGGCGAGCGCGGGGCGGGCATTCATGCTCTTCACCAGCCATCAGGGGCTGCGCGAGGCGGCACGCCTGCTGGCCGACGAGCCGCCGGGCTATCCGGTTTTCGTCCAGGGCGAGCTGCCGCATCAGGAACTGCTGGCCCGCTTTCGCGCCGCCGGCAACGGCGTGCTGCTCGGCACCGCCAGTTTTTGGGAAGGCGTGGACGTGCGCGGCCAGGCGCTGTCCTGCGTCATCATCGACAAGCTGCCCTTCGCCTCGCCCGACGATCCGGTGTTCCAGGCGCGCGCCGCGCTGATCCGCGGACGCGGCGGCAATCCGTTCCGCGATCATCAACTGCCCGCGGCGGTGATCACGCTCAAGCAGGGCGCGGGCCGCCTGATCCGCGATTACGATGACTGCGGCGTGCTCATGCTGTGCGATCCGCGGCTGCTGAACCGTTCGTACGGTCGTGTCTTTCTCGCCGATCTGCCGCCCATGCCGCGCACCTCGTCGCTCGAAGAAGTGCAGGATTTTTTCCAGGCGCCGGCGCTGCGCGCGGCGGCGGTGCCGTCATGAAGCTGCTGGCGATCGAGACCTCGACCATCGCCTGTTCCGCGGCGCTGTCGCTTGCCGGCGAGGTGTGTGAGCGCTATGAGCTAGCGCCGCGCCGTCATGCCGATCTGCTGCTGCCGATGATCGATGAGCTGCTGGCCGAGGCCGGCATCGGTATCGATGCGCTCGACGCCGTCGCCTTTGCGCGCGGACCGGGTGCGTTCACCGGGCTGCGCATCGCCGCCAGCGTCGCGCAGGGCATCGCCTGGGCGGCGGCGTTGCCGGTGGTGCCGGTGTCGACGCTCGCCGCGCTGGCGCAGGGCGTGGTGAGCGAGGGCAGCGCCGAGCGCGTGCTGGCGGCGATGGATGCGCGCATGGCCGAGGTCTATTGGGGCGCGTATCGCGGCGTGAACGGTATCGTGCGCCTGCAGGGCGAGGAATGCGTGTGCGCGCCGGCGCGGGTGCCGCTGCCGGAAGGCGAGGGCTGGTTCGGTGGCGGCGACGGCTGGTCGGCGTACGGCGCGCTGCTCGATGAGCGTCTCGGCGCGCACGTCGGCGGACGGGATGCGGCGCGTTACCCGCGCGCCCGCGACGTCGCGACGCTTGCCGTGCATCATTACGCCGAGCACGGCGGTCTGCCGGCGGAGCAGGCGCTGCCCGTTTATCTGCGCGACCGGGTGGCGCAGCCGCCGGCGCCGCGCGGCTGATGTCCATCGCGGAATATTTTCGGCTGCGGAATATTTTTACAGGGAGACTGTCATGAGCGATTGTCTGTTCTGCCGCATGGCGCGGGGCGAGATCACCCCGGCCATCGTTTACCAGGACGATGAGGTCCTGGCTTTCAGCGACATCAACCCGCAGGCGCCCGTGCACTGCCTGGTCATTCCGCGGCGCCACATCACCACGCTCGACGACCTCGCGCCGGACGATGCCGGCCTGATCGGACGCATGTATCTAGCCGCGCAGCGCATCGCCGCGGAACACGGGCTCGACCAGACGGGTTACCGCACGGTGATGAACTGCAAGGACGACGGCGGGCAGACCGTATTCCATATCCATCTGCACCTGCTCGGCGGCCGGCGGATGCACTGGCCGCCGGGGTGAGGGCGGGCGGGTGCCCGCCCATGCGTCGCCGGTATCATTATTGGTACCGTATTGGCACCGTGACCGGCACTGTCAATGACGGCGCTGCTGCTGGCAGACTTCCTTCAGCGCCGAAAGCACCTCTTCGTAGGGCAGCGTCGAGCTGTCACTGCTTTTGCCGAGCCCGGTGTGGCGGACCGCATCGTCGAGCGACAACAGGCCCTGGATGCAGCCGCTGCTGTCGATGATGGGCAGGCGGCGCACGCCGTGTTCACCCATCTTTCTCATCGCTTCTTCCGCTGATGCGCCGCTGCGGCAGGTGACGACCTTGCGGCCGTTGGCGACTTCCTGCGCCTTGATCTGCCACAGCGGTTTGTGCTGCAGCGCCGACGCCATGGCGATGTCGCGGTCGGTGATCATGCCGAGCGGATGGCGGTCGCTGCCGATGATGGGGATGGCGCCGCAATCGTGATTCCACATCAGCAGGGCAATCGAATCCAGTGAATCTTCCGGTCCGCAGGTGATGACTTCCTTCTCCATGATGCGATCGATTTTCATGTCTTCCTCCTTGCTTTCCTGGTTGCGCGCTGGTCTGCGCTCCTGACGATCGCATTGCGATCGTCTCGCCCAATTATGCGGGAAAGATCATCCCGGGCAAGCGCATCGTGCATGCCATGAAGGCCGGCGGCAATGATGAGCGGACGTAGGTATCAATGCGGATGTCTGCGCATGGCGACGAGACGACGCACATGGACAAGCACTGGCGGATTATCTAGGCTGGATTTCCGTCACGGGCCCACGCCATGGAAAACACGGACGTCCTCCTCCTCGCCCGCATCCAGTTCGGGGTGAACATCGGTTTTCATATCCTGTTCGTGAGCATCACGCTCGCGCTGGCATGGATTCTCGTTTATTTCCGCATCCAGTACGCGCGCACCGGCAAGGCGCGCTGGAAGAATACGTTCAATCTGTGGACGCGCATTTTCGCGCTGACCTTTGCGCTCGGTGTGGTGTCCGGTCTGGTGATGTCGTTCCAGTTCGGCACCAACTGGCCGGGCTATATGAACGCGGTGGGCAATGTCGCCGGGCCGCTGCTCGCCTACGAGGTGATGACGGCGTTTTTTCTCGAAGCCACTTTCCTCGGCATCATGCTGTTCGGCATGAGCCGCGTGCCGGGCTGGGCGCACATGGCGGCGACGGTGATGGTGGCCGTCGGCACCACGATGTCGGCGTTCTGGATCCTGGCGCTCAACTCCTGGATGCAGACTCCGGTCGGTCACGTCCACGTCGACGGTGAGCTCATCAGCGGGGATTGGTGGCAGGTGATTTTCAACCCGTCGTTTCCTTACCGCTTCGTGCACATGATGATGGCTTCCGGGCTGACGGCGGCATTCCTGCTCGCGGGGCTGTCGGCCTGGCGGTTGCTGAAGGCGCCGTCCGACCGGGCCGCTTATGTCACCTGGCGCACCGGCGTCATCATCGCCGCGGTGCTGGCGCCGGCGCAGATCGTCGTCGGCGATCTGCATGGCCTCAATACGCTGGCGCACCAGCCGGCCAAGATCGCGGCGATCGAGGCGCTGTGGGAAACGCAGCGCGGCGCACCGCTGGTGCTGTTCGCCGTGCCGAACCAGGATGAACGGCGCAACGACTACGCGGTCGAGATTCCCGCGCTGACGAGCATCATTCTTCGTCATGATGCCAACGCCGAGATCCGCGGGCTCGAAACCTACGCGCCCGACATTCCGCCGGTGGCGCCGGTGTTCTTCGCCTTTCGCGTCATGGTGGGCATCGGTGTGCTGATGGTGGCGCTGTCCTGGTGGGGGGTGTGGCACAGCAGGCGCCAGAGTCGGCACGGGAGCCAGCCGGCGCGCTGGATGCTGTGGCTGTTCGCCGCCTTCACTTTCTCCGGCTGGGCGGCGACGCTGGCGGGCTGGATGGTGACCGAGATCGGGCGGCAGCCCTGGCTGGTCTATGGCGTGCTCCGAACCGCGGATGCGGTCGGTCCGATCGGCGGCGCGCGCCTGGGTGCGAGCCTGACCACCTACCTGATTCTGTATGCCGCACTGCTCGCATCCTATATGGTCGTGCTCACCCATCTGGCCGGGCGCGGCGGCAGGCGCGTGCATCCGCTTGCCGAGCAGCCGCGGGCGCCCGCGGCATGACGCTCGATCTGCCCCTGGTCTTCGCTGTGCTCATGGCCCTCGCCATGCTCGCCTACGTCGTGCTCGACGGTTTCGACCTCGGCGTCGGCCTGCTGCTGCCGGGCGCGACGGCGCGCGAACAGAATGTCATGGTGTCTTCCATCGGACCGTTCTGGGACGCCAATGAGACCTGGCTGGTGTTCGGCGTCGGTCTGCTGCTGGTGGCGTTTCCCGCCGCGCACGGCGAGGTGCTCACCGCGCTGTACATGCCGGTGCTGGCGATGCTCGCCGGGCTGATCCTGCGCGGCGTCGCCTTCGAACTGCGCGTCAAGGCGGAGGGCTGGCATCGCGAGCTGTGGAACCGGCTGTTCTGGCTCGGTTCGCTGATCGCCGCGCTGGCGCAGGGGCTGATGCTGGCGCGCTACATCACCGGCTTTCAGCACGGCGCCGTCTATTATGCTTTCGCCGCGATGGTTGCCTGCGGCGTGTGCGGCGGCTACGTTCTGCTCGGCGCGACCTGGCTGGTCCTGCGCAGCGAGGGCGAACTGCAGCGCAAGGCGCTGCGCTGGACACGCTGGGGGCTGGTCGGCGTCGCGCTCGCCGTCGTGCTGGTGACGGTCGCCACGCCGCTGGAAAGCCCGACCATCCGCGCGCGCTGGCTGCAACTGCCGCAGGCGGCATGGCTGGCGCTGCTGCCGCTGAGCGGTCTGTTCGCCTGGCTGTGGGTGTGGCGCGCCTGCGCGCGCCTGGCGGCGGGGGCCGAGGTGCGGGAATGGATTCCCTTCGCCGGGGCGGTGCTGATATACGTCTGCGCTTTCGCCGGTCTCGCCTGCAGCGTCTTCCCTTACGTCATCATCGACCGCATGACCATCTGGGAGGCGGCGGCGCATCCGTCCGCGCTCGCCATCGTGCTGGTCGGCGCGCTTGTCGTCCTGCCCCTGATCGTGCTGTACTCGGCTTATTCCTATTACGTCTTCCGCGGCAAGGCGCGCGAGAAACTCTATGATTGAAGGGCAGGGGTGCGGCGCCGGCGGGGCATTCAGGCCGCGCTGGCGGTGATTCCGATGCGGTCGTCCGGGTAATGCTCCCGCGCCGTGCGTTTCTCTTCGGGACGCGGATCGCTGCGCCGGTTCGCGCGCATGCCGTCTATGCAGGCGAGCAGGAACAGGTCGCCGACCAGGCGCTGCAGCGCGCCGCGCGCGGCGCAGTGCTCGTGCATTTCGCTGATACCCGAGGCAGCGGGATCCTGCCACGACCAGTCCAGGCGCATGGCGCCCGAATCACGATCGATGATCTGCAGATGCGTCACGCCATTTTCGATCCAGGCATCTATCGTACAATTCATGGGCGGTTCCCTCATGCAGCTGATCGCTCGGCATTACCGGGCATGTTTTAATGATAATGATTCTCATTAGCAAGTCAAGACGCCGGATACGGATATCGCTCCCGACGGGCGGTTGAAGCCTGGCCAGCGGCAAAAGAACAAGAAAACCGGGAAGGATATGGACATCACAGAAACGAAACAGACCTGCGGGGGGAGGGTGACGGGCGCTGCCGCATGGACCCTGATAACGACCGCCGCCTTGCTGCTGCCGGCGGAGATTCTGGCCCGGAGCGGGCAGGGTGACATCACGCTACCGACGATCATGGTCAGTCCGGAGTGGCAGCCGGTCGATGCGCAGCAGGTGGCGAGGAGTATCGATCAGCACGACGGACGCCGGCTCGATGCCGCCGGCGTGCACGACACCATCGATCTGCAGTATCGCGTGCCCGGCTTCGTCTTCAAGACCAATTCGGTGCTGGGACAGCCCTATCTGCGCGGCGTCGGCAGCGATTTCATCTCCGCCGGCGCGGAATCCAGCGTGGCGACCTTCGTCGACGGCGTTTACATGCCGCGCGCCTACGACACCATCGTCGATCTCTTCGACGTCGACAGTGTCGAGGTGCTCAAAGGGCCGCAGGGCGTGCATCTCGGACGCAACGTGGTCGGCGGCGCGATCAGCATCCATACCCGCGATCCGGAGCCCTATCCCTCGGCCTATGCCGATGTGCTGCTCGGCAATTACGACAATCGCCGCGTGCGCGGCGCGGTGAACGTGCCGCTCGCCGGCCCGGGACTGGTCCTGCGTCTTGCCGGCGCCGCCGCCAAGCGCGACGGTTATGTGGACAATGTCTTTCTCGGCGCCGACACCGACGACGAGGATTACCACGCCGTGCGCGGCAAGCTGCTGTATGCGCCGACCTCGCGGCTGTCGCTGCTGTTCTCCGCCGAATATCGCAGTGAGGACAGCACGCGTGCGCTCGGCTCGCAGCCCGATCCCACGGTGGGACGCAGCGGCGGCATCGAGATGGGCGGCACCGTGCCCGCCGATCCGCGGCAGATCACCGAAAACACCGAGCCGTTCATCGACGTCGAAGCGCAGCGCTACAGCCTGCGTCTCGACTGGCAGGGCGAGGACGTGCGCCTGCTGTCGACCACCGCCTGGCTGCGTACCGAGGTGGCGCTGGCGCTGGATCTCGACGGTACCGATGCCGACTACGCCGCCAACTACCCGAGCGGACGCTCGCAGGCGCTGAGCCAGGAACTGCGCTTCTCCTCGCCGGAAGAGCGCCGCGGCGCCTGGGTCGCGGGCCTGTTCTTCCTCGACGAGCGTGCCTTCCAGGCGCTCGATACACGCCTGCCGCAGACCGAAACCCGCAACGTGCCCGCGGGCGACGTCGATACCGTGTCCTATGCCGCCTTCGCGCAATATGCCTGGCGTCTCGACGCGGCCTGGCGGGTGAAGGCCGGACTGCGCTACAGCCGCGACGAACGCACGCTCGATCTGGTGCGCACGGTGACCAATCCGGCCGGTGTGGCGGTGACGACGCAGAACGAACGCCGTCACTGGCAGGCATGGACGCCGGAAGTCGGCATCGAGTACGCGCCGCGCCCCGAGCGTTTCTGGTATGCCACCGTCTCGCGCGGCTACAAGGCCGGCGGTTTCAACACCTCGACCATCCAGGATGCCTTCGATCCGGAATTCCTCTGGGCCTACGAAGCCGGCGTCAAGACGAGCTGGCCAGAGCGGGCGCTGCGCGCCAATGCCGCGGTGTTCTACTACGACTATCGAGATATGCAGCTCAACACGCCGCCGGGCGATGCGCCGCCGGGCACCTTTCCTCGCGTCATCAATGCCGCCGGATCGACACTGTACGGACTGGATATGGAACTGCTCTGGCATCCGCGCCGCGATATCGAGCTGTCGCTGCGCGGCATGCTGCTCGACACGCGTTTCGATGATTTCGTGTCCCTCGACCCGAACAATCCCGATGTCGATCCCGATCGTACCGGCGGGCGCCTGGCGCAGGCGCCGTCAGCTTCCTTCAACGTCGCTGCCTATTATCTCCGTCCGCTGGCGCACGGCACGCTGCGCGTCGGCGGTGGGTACCGCTACCAGTCGTCGATCTATTTCAATATCTACGAAGACCCGGCGCTGAAACAGAGCGGCTACGGTCTGCTCGATGCCAGCGCGGGTTTCGAGAGTCGTGACGAACGCTGGTACGCCGAACTCTACGGCCGCAACCTCACCGACGAACTCTACGCCCAGACCGTCCTGCGCAACGATCCGCTCACCGGCACCAAGCGTTTCTGGGGTGCGCCGCGTACTTTCGGGCTCAGGGTGGGGTATCGCTGGTGGTGAGCTTCAAGCGCGGGAAAGCCCGATTCTTTTCGCGGTTCCCTCCAAATGGGAGGTTGCCGGCGCAGTCCCGTGCGCCATATTGTCTTGCCTGCGGCAAAACCGGAGAGCGATAGGCCGGCGCAGTGATAGCCAGTGAGGGTTGGTGTGCCCGGCTGCCGACGCATGCTCATGCGCAGGATCGAAAATACCTGCCGCGTTTCTTTACGTTCCCGGGTGCGATCCGCACGATCAAGAAGTAATGATTGATCAGCGTGATTTATACGGGCCAGATGGATATGCCTGCAACGACGACAAGGGAGATTGCGATGAATGCCGTTCTGTTCTTTGATGCGATGCTGAC
>CAYLYS010000007.1:0-4231 GCA_964388175.1 uncultured Chromatiales bacterium
CGCGGAAGCAGCCGGTATACCCCCCCATGCGCAGATCGTCGGTCAGCATCTCGACCGCGTAGCGGCCGCCTTCCTGCACGCGCGCGTTGGCTTCGGCGACGCGATAGGACAGTTTGCTGCTGAGGAAGATCTGAATCACGCCGGTCAGCAGCACCGCACTGATGGCGAGTGCGACCATGATTTCGACCAGGCCGAGACCGCGCTGCGCGGCGAAGCGCCGGGATTGCTGCGTGCGCGTCTTCATAGCACGGTCTCCATGGTCAGGGTCTTGGCGGGTTCGGCACCGCGCGTATCGTCCCACTGGACGGTGATGATGAAGGCGGCGCCGTTCTGCGTGATGGCGCCATCGCCGAGCGGGAGGATGGCGGCGAGTGACTGCTTCCATTCGCTGAGGTCGGCGGTGGCGAGCGTCGCTGGGTTGCAGTTGGCGCCGGTACCGATGCAGGACACGCTGGCCGGAGTGGCGCCGATGGCGATGTTGTAGGAACCGCTTTCGGCCTGCAGGCGGTTGACGCGCATGCGATCGATGATGTCGTTGCCGAGGATGGTTGCCTGTGAGCTTTGGTAGGCGCTGTGGGTATAGCGCAGGCCGCTGAGCTGCAGGCCGGCGAGGCCGAGCAGGCCGATGGCGAGGATGATCACCGTCACCAGCACTTCGATCAGGGTGAAGCCGCGTTCCTTGTCGAGGCGCAGCGAGGGAAACGGTTTGGCTGATTTCATGGTCATGGTCTCAGCAGGTCGGATGCGGATCGGCGGTGGCCGGGCGCCCGGTCGGCGTGATGGTGATGGCGCGGCCGGGTTTGCCGCTGCCCGAGCACAGGGTCAGCGTCAGCGGTCCGGCGGCGCCCTGCAGGAAGCCGTTGGGCGCGTAGCTCACCTGGGTGATTGCGCTGCTCACCGTCGTCGCCCCTTTCATGCCGCCGAAGGCGTGCAGCACTTCGTTGTTGGTTTCGTTGCGCACGATCCAGCCTTGCTGCCAGTTGCTGGCGGTGCAGGAGGTCTGGTTGCTGCTGGTGCAGACGCTGACGGGGCTGCGGCGCTTGACCGCCTCCGAGCGCGCCAGATTGAAGGCGGTGACCAGATCGTTGGTCTGCGTGGTGAGCTGGTTGCTGCGGCTCATCTCCTGGAAGGAGGGCACGCCCAGCGTGAGCACGATGGCGGCGATGAAGACCGTCATCAGCAGTTCTATGAGGGTGAATCCTGCGTTCGTTTTCATCATGGCGTCAGTGATAACATTCGGATTTCGGACGGTCATGCGGATTCGGACGAGCGGTCGGATTTTTCCGCCGAACGGTCGTGTTCCGCTCCGGAAACACCGGCTGGCGGGCGCGTGAGCCCTCTGCCAGCCCACTCATATCGGCACGCCGGGGAAAATGCTTCAGCAGCGAAAAGGTGATCCATGTCCACACACTGTCTGATCGTGGGCGGTGGTCTGGTCGGGATGTTGAGCGCGCGCGAACTGGCCGCGGCGGGCTGGCGCGTGCGCCTGCTCGAACGCGGCGCATGCGGCCGCGCCGCATCGTGGGCGGGCGGGGGCATCCTGTCTCCGCTCAGTCCGTGGGAGATGCCGGCGGCGGTGAGCCGGCTGGCGGCCTGGAGCCAGCGCGAGTATCCGCATCTGACCGCGGCGCTGGCGCGCGAAACCGGCATCGATGCCGAGTGGACGCGCAGCGGTCTGCTCACGCTCGACCCCACGCCGGCGACGGTCGCGCGCGCCGAGGCGTGGGCGCGCGACTACGGCGCCGCGCTGGAATTGCTCGATGCGCGCGGCGTCGCCGCGCTTGAACCGCACAGCCGGCCCGCGCGGCAGGGAATCCATCTGCCGGAAGTCGCCCAAGTGCGCAATCCCCGCCTGCTGCGTGCGCTGCGGCAGAGTCTGGAGCAACAGGCCGGCGTGGCGATCGAGGAGCACTGCGGCGTCAGCGCGCTGCTCGTTGCCGATGGCCGCGTTCACGGCGTGCGCACGGCAAGCGGCGCGGTGATCGAAGCCGATTGCGTGATCGTCGCCGGCGGCGCCTGGAGCGGTGAGCTGCTCGCCGCGCTCGGCATCCGCAGCGATATCCGCCCGGTGAAGGGGCAGATGCTGATGTATCGGACCGCGCCCGGCACGGTGCGCAGCATTCTGCAGAGCGAGGGACGTTATGCGGTGCCGCGCCGCGACGGTCATGTGCTGTTCGGCAGCACGCTCGAAGACGCCGGTTTTGATGCCGCGACCACCGATGAGGCGCGCGAAGCGCTGGCCGCCGCCGCCGCCGCCATGCTGCCCATGCTCGCCACGGCACCGCTCGTGCGCCACTGGGCCGGTCTGCGCCCGGGTTCGGGTAAAGGCATACCCGCCATCGGTGCGGTTCCCGGCTGTGAAGGGCTGTTCGTCAACGCCGGCCATTTCCGCAACGGTGTGTTGTTGGCGCTGGCCAGCGCCCGACTGCTCACCGATCTCCTGCTCGGCCGCCAGCCGATCGTCGATCCTGCTGAATATCCCCTGCGTCTGTCCTGAGCGCGTCCCGCGCGGTCGTGCCGTCGGTTTTCCGCGTGAAATCTGCCCCAGTCGGCGGCGTTTTTGCTGCTGCACAGGCTGGTATGCACGCAAATGTATCAATTTTTGACAGCGTGAAACGGCGGCTCGGGATCGTCAAAATCAATATTAGTTGTTTTTATTCATGTGCTTATGATTGCTCTTCCCGGTTTGGCATGCATCCTGCTATCCCTTGCCCGTAATCCGCTGAATCAGGAGACATGCCATGAACGATCGATCGCACGAGAGCCGCCGGGCCAGGGTTGGCGCAGGTATAGCGCTGCTGGACGATACGAGCAGTGGCGCTGCCCGCCGGTTGCCCGCTCGGGAAATACGGGTGCCGGAGCTCTATCGCCGCCCGATGGGCGATCGTGAATTGCAGGGATGCCTGAAAGCGCGCGCCTGAGGAAGGCGACGTACTGCGGTAAGGATTTTTTCGTCTCTCCTAGCACCACCCCCCTCTTGCCCCGCGCCATGCGGGGTTTTTTTTGTTCGGTGGGAACCAACCAGGATGAAGCCTGTCTACTTAATCAGTAGTTTCTCTGAAATCTCTCCATATACTCAGCCCCGGTTCTTCCGGGGCTTTTTTTTGATGAGCCGGATCCTCTTGTTCTCTTTCAAAGGGTCTGACTACACCTGATTCGTTCAGGCGCCTGCCTGGCCAGTGCGTCGTGTTTTCCCCTGAGTTTCCACCAGCACGCGTTCGGCGGTCTGTTTGTCGCCGAAAGGACCTTGCGGGTGCGCGCCGCGCAGACTGAAATACCAGCCCTGTTTCATGCTTGCCGTGGTCGAGGACTGGAAGAAAATCTGGTCCGTATCCTGGGAAAAAGGACGCCCGGAGGCCTGCGCGAGGCCGTGCGGATCATCGATGTCGAGTTCACGCAGATCGATTTCCTCGACGTCGATGCCGGTACTCGATATGTCGCCGAAATAGGTGGTGTTCATCAGCCGGTCGAGCGTGGAGGCGTCGAGTTCGAGATCGGGGTCTTCTGCCACTCTGTCCGCATCGGCGCGCGGCGCGGTTGCGGTATTCGGCGCCGGCGTTTTGGCCGCGGGCGCCGTTTCCGCTGCGGGCGGCAGGGGCGTGTTTGCCGGCGCGGCTTCCGGCTGATGTCTTTCCCGCGGGGCGGTGGCAGCGGTGGTTTCGTTGCCGCGGGCATTAACGCCACCGATATCGCCATTGGGCAGGGACAGGCGGCGATGCATATCGCTGAGGAGATGGGCGATGGCGCTGACCTCGCGGTGCATGGCCGCCCTTTCTTTGCCGGCTTTTTCCAGGGCGCGCTGAACGTTCAGCGCCAGCTTGTTCTGCTCGTGCCGGATCTGCGCCAGCTTGATTTCCATCAGATCCATGGCCTGGTGGATTTCGCTCAGGTCATGGGCGACATCGGCCTGAATGGCGGTGCTCGCGATTTCCATTCCCTTGTCGACGAGTTGCTGCTCGGCGGCGGATTCGGCCTGTGTCATGGGGGCTCCTGTCATGGGGTCTGGTATGACGGGGTCTGGTATCCCGGGTGCTGGTATTACGGGTTCTGGTATCACGGGACCCGGGATCGCGAGATCTGGGGTCGTGAGGCCCGGGATTGCGAGGTCTGGAATCGTGAGGTCTGGCGCCGCGGCGGCCGCCTCCATTGTCGCCGGCGTCGCGGGCGCGGGTTCGCCGGCGGCAGCGTGTGCCGTTTGGGTCGGTGTCTCCGGCGCCAATGTCTTTTCAGG
>CAYLYS010000007.1:4331-37745 GCA_964388175.1 uncultured Chromatiales bacterium
GGGCGCCGTTTGAGGCACCGCCGACGCGGCGGTGGCGCCGGGCAGGGTGATGCGGCGCTCCTGCGCGATTTCCATCAGGGTCTCGATTTCAGCCTGGTGCAGGCGCTTGCGGCGCCCGTAGCGGTACAGCAGTATCAACAGCAATACCAGCAGAACCAGTGCGATCTCGGCCATGATGATGGTGAGAGTGGGGAGGAGGTTTTCCATGATGTCTGCCACTGTTGGAAGGCCGGTGTCCGGGTGGCGGCGGCGGTGCAGCGGCCGCGACTCTGCTCACTTAACGGCCGGCGGGGTGGAAACTGAAGCGTCGCGGAAGGCGCGTGCGCGGCTAGGGCCGCGGCGGGTCGTCGGCCGGTGGATGGTGGAAGCGGGCTTTTTGCAGTTAGAATAAGCCCCATTGTGGATGACCGGCCCGCATGCGGGGGCCTGGGTGCGCCGAGCGATGAAATCGAAAGTCCTGCTAGAGATCGCAGCCATGCTGGAGCGGCACGGCATCAAGCCGACGCGGCAGCGTTTGCAGATCGCCGAGGTGCTGTTCGCGCGCCGTCAGCATCTTTCCGCCGATCAGGTGCTGGAGCGGGTCGATGAGCGCTACGGCCATATTTCCAAGGCCACCGTCTACAACACGCTCGGGCTGTTCACGCGCAAGGGTTTGGTGCGCGAAGTGATCATCGATCCCAGCAAAGTGTTCTACGATTCGACGACCCACCCGCATCACCATATCTATAATGTCGATACCGGCATGCTGATGGATCTGGAGCACGAGGCGATCGATATCCGCAGTCTGCCCGCGCCGCCGGAAGGGACGGTGATCGATGGCGTGGATGTGGTGGTGCGCGTCAGGCCGCAGCACGCGCGCTGAGGCGCGGATGCGGCAAAAGCCTTCCCTTGTCGCGGGCCATCTCTTATACTCGTCCGCGCCCGACAGGGCCCGTCTCCGTGCGGGCGCGAGCCTTCCTGCCTTCGCCGGTGTAGCTCAGTCGGTAGAGCAACTGATTCGTAATCAGTAGGTCGGAGGTTCGATTCCTCTCGCCGGCACCACACCGAGTTCCCGCGGCGCCTCGCCGCCAATCCCTCTCAAGTTCACGCGCTGCGCCGACGTTGCGTGCGGCGCGCGCGTTCGCCGGTCCCTCAGATGCAGGTTGCGCGTGAGCGTGCCTTGGCGTCGGCGCATTGGCCGGACGTGGTGTTTTCCGCGCCGCAAAGGCGCGTGACATCGGCGATCGCGGCGCGGCAGCGTGCCTGCTGCCCATCCTCGCTCGATTTCTGGTCCGCGCTCGCATTCTGCGCGCCGCCACCGGTGCCGGCGCAGCCGGCGGTGAACGCGATCGCCAGCGCCAGCAGCGCGGCGGTACCCATTACAGTGGAATGCCGGATGACTCCGTGCCGGGTCTTCATGGTGTTGGTTCCCCCTCCAGCTCTTGTATGCTGACGCGTTTTTCCTGAAGGTTTTAGCAAGATTCAGGGAGGGTTGCAAATGCCGCCGTGGTTTCGACTCCATTCGGCACCGCTTGTCGCGGCACGGTCTTTGCACATTGCCTGCTATCATCAACAGGGCATGGTGAGTCCGCGCCGAGGCCGGATTCGCCGACGAGAGGATACGGGTGTTCATGGCAATGAGCGTGAATGAGGACGAAAGAGACGATTGCATTGCCGGCTACTGGCTGCCGTCGGCGCGGCGCGTGGTCTCGCCCAATCAGGATGCGCGTCCCGCGGATTGCGCCATCGATCTGGTGATCGTGCACAGCATCAGTCTGCCGCCGCGCGAGTACGGCGGCGGCTGGATCGATGCGCTGTTCACCAATACGCTGGATGCCGATGCGCATCCTTATTTCCGCGAGATCCACGGCATGCGTGTTTCCTCGCATCTGCTGATCCGGCGTGACGGTGAGCAGGTGCAGTACGTGCCGATCGAGCGACGCGCCTGGCATGCCGGTGTGTCGGCGTTCGCAGGGCGCTGCGCCTGCAACGATTACTCCGTCGGTATCGAGCTGGAAGGCTGCGATGAAGAGCCTTTCGAGGCAGTGCAGTACGAGCGCCTCGCCGAGACGATTGCCGCGCTGATGCGGCGCTATCCGGCGATCACGCCCACGCGCATCGCTGGGCACAATGACGTCGCGCCGGAGCGCAAGACCGATCCCGGCCCCCTGTTCGACTGGAATCGGTTGTATACTCTGCTGGATACCTACCGAGAAGATAAGAGAGGCCGCCGATGAAGCTCATCGCAATCCTCCTGGTTCTGGCCACGGAAGAGAAGTGGAAGTCTTTTCGCTCGCTGCGCCCCTATCAGGCGCTCATCGAATTCGCCTGCCGTCTGCAGGTGCGGCTGGGAGAGCGCACCTGGTTCAACGGGCCGGGCGGTGTACTGCTGGTGCTCGCTCCCGGGCTGCTCGGCGTCGGTCTGCTGCAGGTGACGCTCGATGCGGCCGACGGGCTCATTGCCTGGCTGGTGAGCCTCGCCTTCGCTGCCGCCGTGCTCATGATCAGCATCGGTCGGCGCAATGCCGACGATGAGATCGAAGACTATCTGCGTGCCTTCGACGCCGGTGATGCCGAGATGGCTTACCGCCATGTCCGTGAGCTGCTTCAGGGAGAAGACCCGGGCACGCCGGCGGCGCGCCACCGCCTGCTCATCGAAACCCTGATGCTGCGCAATCATGAACGCCTGCTCGCCGTGCTGTTCTGGTTCGTGGTGCTCGGCCCGGTCGGTGCGGTCCTCTATCGCTCGGTCAGCCAGCTCAAGAGTGTGCGTCACACCAATCGCAGCTTCGACGAGGGTTTCATCGAAGCGGCGCTGCGCCTGCAGGCATTCCTCGACTGGATCCCGGTGCGTATCGCCGCGCTCTGTCATGCCCTGGTCGGCAGCTTTTCCGATGCGCTGCACGAGTGGCGCGCGGCGGCCGCAATCGCCCCCGATTTGCCTGCCGGCAATCGCGGCGTGTTGATCGGCAGCGGTCTCGGTTCGCTGCGTTTGCACGATGATGCCGCCATCGCGGACGGCAGTGTCGATGCCGATGCCTTCGCCCAGACGCTGGCCGAAACGCGCGCGCTGATTTACCGCACCATGATCGTATGGGTGACGGCCTTTGCCGTGCTGACCATCGTCGGCTGGCTCAACTGAGCCTAGGCATGGGGCGACGCATGGGGCGGTGTGTCGGGCGCCGCGTGGTGGCGTGTGTTGCCGCCGCCATCGGTCTGATGGCGATGTGCGTCGCCGCCAGCGCCACCAGCATTGCCACCAGTGCCGCCGCCGCGGCGATGTCGGTGACCGATGCGCGCGGTCATGTGCTGACGCTGGAGGGTGCCGCTGCACGTATCGTCAGTCTCGCGCCCCATGTCACCGAACTGCTCTATGCGGCCGGCGCCGGTGATCGCCTGATCGCCGCGGTCGAGTTCAGCGACTACCCGCCCGCTGCCCGTGATCTGCCGCGTATCGGTAACTCAACCCGCCTGGATGTCGAACGCCTGCTCGTGCTCGCGCCCGATCTCGTCGTCGCCTGGAAAAGCGGCAACGACAGCGCCGATATCGCCCGTCTCGAACGGCTCGGCCTGCCCGTGTACGTCACCGAAATCGCCGCGATCAGCGAGATCCCGCAGCAGATAGCGGCGCTTGGGCGGCTGGCGGGAAGCTCGGCGGTAGCGGAACCGGCCGCGGCGCAATTGCGCGCGCGGCTGGCGGCGCTGGAGCGCGATTATGCCGAGAGCGAGATCGTTACCGTGTTCTACCAGATCTGGGAGCGTCCGCTGATGACGGTCAACGGGCGCAGCTTCATTGCGGACTCGATCCGGCTGTGCGGTGGGCGCAACGTTTTCGATACGCTGGAGCCGATCGCGCCGACGGTGTCGGTGGAGGCGGTGATCGCCGCCGATCCGCAGGTGATCATCAACAGCGCTTCGGATGAGAACAACGAAGCGCAGCTCGCGGCCTGGAAGCGCTGGACGACGATCAGTGCGGTGCGCCACGATAATCTGTTCGGCATTCCCTCCGACCTGATTGCGCGGCCGACTCCTCGCATCGTCGAGGGCGTGGAGCGCCTGTGCCGGCTGCTCGATGTCGCCAGAGAACGCGCTGAAAAAGGGGGCAGACCCTGATCTCATCAGCAGTGTCTGGCCCTCATTCTGCAATCAAAAGGGCCTGCCCCCTTAAATTCCCCTTGAATTCAGGTGTCACCGGCGCGCATCTTTGCCGAGCGCCAGTAGATCTCGCGTCCGTTGCCGAGGCGCGTCAGCACGCGCGATATCACGAAGAGCAGGTCTGACAGCCGGTTCAGATAGGCGAGCGCGTTCGGATTGACCGCTTCGCTGCGCGTGAGCGCGACGATGTGCCGCTCGGCGCGCCGACATACCGCGCGTGCCAGATGACAGCGGGCCGATGCTTCGGTGCTGCCGGGCAGAATGAATTCGCGCAGCGGTGTGAGCGTCGCATTGTACATTTCGAGCTGCTGCTCCAGTTGTGTGACCGGTTCCTCTCCCAGTGTTTCCGCCCCCGGCATGCTCAGCTCGCCGCCGACGTCGAACAGCGTCTGCTGGATTTCGCTCAGGCTGTGCCGGACGTCTATGGGCAACTGATGGCTCAGCAGCAGTCCGAGCACGCAATTCAGTTCATCGATGTCGCCGATGGCTTCGATGCGCAGATGATCCTTGCCGATCCGACTGCCGTCGCTGAGGCCGGTGCTCCCTTGATCGCCGGTGCGGGTATAGATCCTGGTCAGGCGGTGTCCCATGGCTTTCCTTAGTGTTGTCGGTCGATGCCGCCATTCTAGGCGGGCCCGGCCGATATCGGCCAGCCGCGGCGGTCGTTTCGCTGCGGCCCGGGTTCGACTCCTTAAAATATAGAAAATATAGAGCGGTATGGAGATAAAATTATCCATATTTTTCAATCAGATATTTTTCCGTGACGTATTCGATCGCTTTATGTGAAAACATTTGACATCGTCATACCTGGTGGGTATCATGATTCATACGTTGATATGTTTTCGTCATAAAAGGCGAATGCAAGGAGGAATCGATGAAACGCTTACTGCACAAGTTGTTTCTCAGGAAGAAGGCGCTGCGCAAGGTTGCCAGGGTAAGTGAGTCTCCAGTGCGTCAACCGATGATTCTTTCGTTCGATGGTAGGGTGGTGCGTCTGCGCCTGCCCGACTGAAGAAGGTGCTCTGGCGCTGTTGATTACGGTGTCGATTTGTTCGGATTCATAGTCTCTCCTCAAAGGGTGTTAAGACTCATCTTCGCAGATGGGTCTTTTTTTTTAATGGCGTCGGCCGCTCGGATGCGGTGACGGGAAACGAAGCGGGATGAAAAAAACATAGCAGGCGATCATCGCAAGATGATGCCGATCGGGGGGAAGCGATGCGTAAATCTGGATACGGGCGTGCAGGTGGGCTGGTTGTGGCAGTCGGTATGGTGGCGATGACCGGTGGTGTCACGGTCGCGCAGGATGATGTTGCCGAACTCGGCGTGCTCAGGGTGATGGGTGATCGTGAGGTTCCGCGCACCGTGCTGTCCGAAGCGCCCGAAGCGTTGCCGACGCAGAGCTATGTGATCGGCGAGCAGCAGATCGAAGCCATGCCGTATTCGCGGGCAACGGATCTCTTTCGCTCGACGCCCGGCATGACCTTCGGTTCATCCAGCCCGGGCAGCGATATCGGTGACGATATCAGTATCCGCGGCTTTTCCAGCTATCACGGCGCCGATGCGGCCGTTTACGTCGATGGCGTGCCGGTCAACTGGGGGCATGCCCCCATGCGTCACGGCTTCGTCGATCTCAATTGGCTCCTGCCCGAGATGATCGAGCGCATCGAGATCATCAAGGGGCCGTTCTCGGCTGAGTACGGCAACTTCAATCTCTCCGGCGCGATCAATATCATCACCAAGAACACGGCGTCCAGCAGTGTCGGCGTCGAAGCGGGTTCTTACGACAACTATCGCGCCGTTGGTACCTATGGCCAAAAAATCGGCAAGGTCTCGCCCTTGCTGATATACGAATATCACGATCTCGGCGGATACCGCGATCATTCCGATTATCGGCGGGTGAACGCCTTCAATAAATTCAGCTTTCCCCTGTGGAACGGACAGATGTCGCTGCGCTTGAGCGCTTCGAAGCGCGACAGCGAGGGCGCCGGTTTCCTGATCGATACCGATGTGCGCGGCGGCCTGATCAACCGGCGCAGTGCGCATCCCGATGCCCTGAACGATAGTGGTGAGAACGACAACTACGCTTTCGTGGCCAATTACACGCCGAACGATAATCACGGCATCAGAGGCACCTTTTATGCCGGGCGTGACCGCATCGAACTGATAGACACCGCTTTCGGTCCGCCGACCGGCGTCAGCCAGGGCGATCGCAATTATGCCGGCTGGCGCTTCTCACGCGCCGTCACCTGGGGTGACCGCGGCTTGTTCACGATCGGCACCGATGGCCAGGTCGACGACGGATCGCACAAGACCGGTGCTTACAACGGCGCGGGCGGGATCGACAATGCTGACCTCGGTCGCCATATGGACGTGAAATCCGAAAACGTCGGCGTCTACGCGCAGGGGCAGTGGCTGCTGATGCCGGCGCTCAAACTGGTTGGTGGCCTGCGTTATGACTATCTGCACACCGACGTCGACAACAAGTTGTTCCCCACATCCGGCAGCGATTCACAGAGTGCGCTCAGCCCCAAGATCGGTTTGGTCTATGCGCCGCTCACGCAACTGGAACTGTTCGCCAACTACGGCAAGGGTTTCCGCTCTCCCGCCCATACCGAGCTGTCGCCCAGCGCCGCCGGAGCGGTGTTCAATAGTGGGCTCGATGTCGCTGAGCTCGTCAGCGCCGATATCGGCGTGACGCTGCGTCCGCGTCCCGGTCTGAATCTGACCGCGGCCTATTTCACCACCACCACCGAGGACGAACTGCGGCGCGATCCGAGCGACCCGCTCAGCGTCATCAACGTCGGTGAGACCGATCGCGACGGCTACGAGCTGGTGCTTTCCTGGCTGCTCAGCGACAGGGTCAGCCTGACGGCGAGTCATACCGCCGTGGATACCAGCATCAGCGATCCGGCCGTGCCGGGCGCAGACCGCGTCGTGACGGTGCCGGATGACACGCAGACACTGACGCTGTCCTGGCGCGGCCACATCGCCGGCGCGAACCTGCCGGTCAGCGCAAATCTGTTCGTGCAGCGCATCGGCGATCGTCCGCTGACCGCCGATGGGGCGCTGGTGGCTGACCCTCAGGTCATCTACGGCGTCAAGCTGGGTGCGTCGCGTGGGCCGCTGAGCGGGTTCGTGCAGATGGAATACGCGCCGGACAAATACGTTTCCGACTTCGTCTTCGATGCCGGTGGCGGCGGCATTCTGTACGACCCCAACCCGGAAGTTTCACTGTTGACGGGGATCAAATACACCTTCGACTGATGACGAAGGAGGCATGCTGCGCAGCGGCGCAGTCCCGGCCTGGTATGGGCCGGCGCTGCTGCGCAGCAACACGGCTCTATGCCGGCCGCTCGGTAAAACTGAGCCGGCCGTGCATGGGGCAGTGTTTTGCCGCTGCGCACACGGGGCAGTATCTGTCCATGGTTCCCCGGGCGCGTGTTTTTTTGAGCTCATGAGAAGTGCTCATGTCGACATGAAGATATTGTTGGTCATGAAAACCGATCGGGATATTACCGTCGCGTAGTTCAAGCATTCTGTCCTGGTGCCGTTCCTCTGATGCCCAAGATCAATGGTGATTTCGTCGGCGAGATTTTCCGGCAATATGGCCGAGATCTGTTGGGTTTCCTGCGTGCGCGGGTCAATAGCGGCGATGTGGAAGACATCGCGCAGAAGGCATATCTGCAGTTGCTCCAGCATCCCGATCCCGCAGAGATACAGAATCCGAAAGCTTATCTGTTCCGGACAGCGAACAATCTGATGTTGAATCATGTGCGCCATCAGCGGGTGCGAAGTGATCACGTCGAGATCAATGTCGATCCGGATGCGGTGATGTCCTCTCTTCCTCTGCCGGATGCCGCGCTCGAAGGCATGCGCGAGCTTGACCGGCTGCGCGTGGTGCTATCGGAGTTGCCACCCTTGTGTCGTCATGCCTTTCTGCTGCATCGCATCGATGGCCTGACTCATGCACAGATTGCACGACATCTTGGCATTTCCCAGAAAACCGTCGAGCGTTATATCATCAGAGCCTTCGATCTGTGTTACAGCCGTTTGGGCCGGCGCCGGGACAAGTCCGCATCATAAGTGGCGTTTTCAGGCTCGCTGAGTTGTCGTATCCATAGGACAGGCTTGTCGGCCTGCTCCGTTTTCCTGGGTGCCTATGTCCGATAATGAGACATTAGATGCCGCTGTCAAAGACCAGGCCATATACTGGCTGACACGGCTGAATTCCGGCGCGCTTTCCGCGTCGGAGCGTGTGCGTTTCGAAGCATGGCTGGAAGGCAGCGAAACGCACCGTCTGGAGTTTCAGCGCGTCCGCGACTACTGGGATAGCCTGGGCGAGCATCGCGGGACACATTTCTCCGAGCTGTCGGAAGCACGGGCTTATGCCTGGCGCCGTCCGGTTGTCAGGCTGGGTATCGCAGCCTGTGCGATGCTGGTCGTCGCCGTAACCCTTATTTTCAATCTTCAGTCCGGCAATATGGCTCTGCCTGTTTTCGAAACCGCCAGAGGTGAGCAGGCAGAGATCACGCTCGTCGATGGCACCCGCGTCGATCTCAATACGGACAGCAGGCTGCGCGTTGAATTCTCCGAGCAGTTGCGACGCGTGGTGCTGGAGCGAGGTGAGGCTTTTTTCTCCATCGGCGCCGCTGATGCGCGCCCGTTCGAAGTTGCCGCCGGACCGGGCAGGATCCGCGATATAGGCACGCAGTTCAATGTTCACAGAAATGGTGACGTGGTGGCTGTGGCTGTGATCGAAGGCGAGGTAGTGATTCTCGGCGACAATGATCCCTATCCCGTAGCGGCCGGCCGGCGTGCGGTCTATGACGCGAAGGGGGTCGTGCACAGCGAAAGTATTGCCGATTCAGCCGGTCTTACCGCGTGGCGCGAAGGCCGTATCGTGTTTCACGGCACGCCGATATATCAGTTGATCGAGCAACTGGCCCGTTATCACGAAACCCGGATCGTGATCGATGGACCCGATGTGGCGCAGCTCGAAGTCAGTGGCAGTTTCAAGGTAAGTGATTTTGACGGTCTGCTGAAGGCGATTGCGACGATGCTGCCGGTCGACGTCGAAAGAGGAGCTGATCGCAGCGTCAGGATTTCCCGCCGGGGATGATGTCCTGTCGAATTTTGTCCCCCACCTCGCGATTTCCACCCTTTTTTGTATTTCTGTAGTCCCCGCTCGTGTGTCCGATGCCCAGCCTGACGGATTGTGCTGCCCTGGCGTGTCTATGCAGGGAACGATGTTGCCGCGGGAGGAGACATGAGAAGAACGGGGTTCTGGGTCAGGTTGTCACGAGTCATTCTGTTTTCGTCTCTGATCGCTGCGTCCGCGATGGCGGCGGAACCGGTCGAGATCGATATTCCCGCCCAGCCGCTGTCGAATGCGGTGCAGGAACTGGCTGCGCAGGCGCGGATTCAGGTGCTTTATACCGATGCGTTGATGCAAGGCAAGCGCAGTACAGCGCTCAAGGGGCGATATAGCGCGCGGGATGCACTGCGGCATCTGCTGCATGAATCGGGCCTGACGTTCAGATTCACGGATTCAGAGACCGCAGTCATCCACGGCGGTGGGGCCAAATGGCTATCGCGCGATGCCGGCGACGGGCGCTACAGAAGCGAGAGCGCCACGCTCGAAACCATCCATGTCGTGTCCGGCCCGATCATCGAGGAAACACGCGTCGACGATTTCTCCGCCGTTTCCTCCATCGTCACGGAGAGACAGCTGCGCGACCAGAACGCCGTCGACCTGGCGTCGGCGTTGCGCAGAACGCCTGGCGTGCAGATTTCCCGCTTCAATCCCGTGGGCGCGTTCGGCGGGCGCGAAGGCGGTGGCGTCTTCATCCGCGGTATGGGTGCGAGCCGCCCCGGCGGCGAGATCAAGACCTATATCGACGACGTACCATTTTATATCGCGGTATGGAATCATCCCTTGCTCGATCTGCTGCCGGTCAACGGCATGGGTTCCATCGCTGTTTACAAGAGTCCGCAGCCGCATATCAGCGGCAATAATTTCGCCTCGATCAATCTGGAAACGAAACGCGCGAGCGAAGAAGGGCTGAGCGGCAACGCCAGGGCTTCCGCCGGCTCGTTCGGTACTTTCATTCAGCAGCTCGATGTGACCGGGAAATCGGGCAGCATCGATTACATGCTGGCACAGGGCTACGCGCGTTCCGATGGTCATCGCGACAATGCCGAGGGCGAACTCAAGAACGTCATGGGACGGATCGGCAAGGAGCTGAGTCCGAACTGGCATATCGGTGCGGCGTTCCTCTATACCGACAATGAGGCGAAGGATCCCGGCGACAACAGACTGCCGGCGCCGGCGGTCGCGCCGGAGTTCAATACCCGCGCCGGTATGTTCTCCGCCAGCGTTTCGCATCGCCACGGCGGCTGGAGCGGCGACCTGCGCGTTTTCCACAACAGCGGTGAAGTGGAATGGCTCAACCAGCCGGCGCCGGAAGGAAACACCATCACCGATTTCGACATGAGCGGTGTGCGGTGGAAGGAAGTTCTTTTGCCCTGGAAGAACGGGATGCTGACGCTGGGGATAGATGGTGACTGGATGTCGGGCGAGGTCGATTTCGATCGCATCGCACCTGCGCCGGGTCTGCGCCTCGACGCGCCCACTTTCCGCATCGTTTCACCCTTTCTTGCGCTGAGCCACGATTTTGCCGTTGGTGGCTGGACACTGACGCCATCGGCGGGTGTCCGCTATTACGACCACAGTCAGTTCGAATCGGCGGCGACGCCACATGCCGGTGTTTCGCTGAGCTCCGGCAGCGTAACGCTGTTCGCCAATGCGTCGCGCGGCATCAATTATCCCGGGCTCGACGTCATCGCTCTCGCTGCGCAGATTCCCGCGCTTGGTCTCAGTTGGCGTGAACTGGAGGCGGAGAAGCTCAACCATCTGGAGGTGGGAGCGCAGGTCTTCGTCGGTGATGCCACCCGCATCGATATCAGCCTGTTCCGCGATGAATTGCGCAACCGCTATGTCTTCGGCTTCCCTCCCGATGTTCCGCCGCCGCCGCGTTTCCTGAATCTGGGCGATTACACGACGCGCGGCGCCGAACTCGCCGTTACCCATGCCTTCAATGCCGACTGGCATCTGTTCGCAGCCGTTACGCTGATCGACCAGAGCCTCGATGATCTGCCGTATTCGCCGAAAGAGGCGGCGACGGCGGGCGTGACCGGGCGCATCGGCCGTGTGTCGATCGCAGTCGATGCGCAGTACCAGGCGAAAACATTGGTCATGAGCCGTCTGCGCAACGTCACCGCGAGCAACACCGAGGAAGTGGGATCGTTCGCCGTTTTCAATGCCCGTTTGTCTTATCCGCTGCCCGTGCTGGGTAGCGCCGGTGAAATATTCCTGGCGGTGGAGAATCTGTTCGATCGCGATTACGGTTACCGGCCTGGTTATCCCATGCCGGGCATCGGCGGGCAGCTGGGCGTTTCGGCAAGCTTCTAGTTCGATTTTACGCGGTGGAAAAGGAGAGAGGATTGCTCATGTCGGTATGGCGGAAGAAGTGTAATGCGGCTCTGGCGCTGGCAGGCCTGTTGTGCCTGTCGGGGGCGTCTGTTTCCGGGCAGAGCGATGGCGCGACGCTGTTTCATGCGGCGCGGGTATTCGACGGTCATGAGATCAGAACCGGAGTGTCGGTGCTGATCGATGAGGGGAAAGTCGTGCGTATCGATCAACGATCCGCTTTTGCCGGAACCGGAACCAATGCGGCGCGCGTGATCGATCTGGGCGATGCGACGCTGCTGCCGGGATTCATAGAACTGCACGCGCATCTCACCTTTCAGAACGTTCCCCAGGATGTCGTGCTGCGGCACGGTGTGACGACGGTGCGTGATCTCGGCGGGCCGGTGCATCATCCGCGTGGCGGTGATGGCGCGCTGCGGGTGCTGACATCGGGGCCGGCGATCACCGCTCCCGGAGGATATCCGATCACCGTGTTCGGCGAGCGCTCGGTGGCTACATCGGTGACGACGGCAGCGGACGCCCGCAAACGGGTACGCGAACTCGTCGACGGCGGCGCGGTCGTCATCAAGATAGCGCTGGAGCCCGGCGGCCAGAGTGGTGCGCCCTGGTCCGGCGGCTTGCATGCGCATGGCGGTGAACATACCCGTGGCGCCGGCCATGCTGCGCAGAATCACGGTCATGGTGGTAAGCATGGTCATGCACACGGGCAAGGGGATGAAGCGCAGCATCAGCCGGCTTCGATGCCTGCGGATCACGCTCATGCTCATGGGCAGTCACACGAGCGACAGGCGACGGGCGCCGTACAAGGCTGGCCGCTGCTGGCGCCGGACATCGTCAAGGCGATCGTCGATGAGGCGCACCGCCACGGCCGCAAGGTCAGTGCGCACATCGGTGAAGAGCGCGGTGCCCGCATCGCCCTCGATGCCGGCGTCGACGAATGGGCGCACATCCCGTGCGCAGCACTTCCCGATGGCCTGCTGTTGAGAGCGGCGCGGCACAAAGTGGTGATCGTGACCACGATGGATACCTTGTCGCGCTGCGACGGCGTGGCGGCCAATGCCCGCGGCCTCGGCGTGCTGGGCGCCAATCTGTTGTATGGAGCGGAGATAGCGCATCCCGATGTGCCCTGGGGCATCGATGCCCAGGAGCTGATGTACATGCAGCAGTGGGCCGGCATGAAGACGGTCGACGTGCTGCGCGCCGCGACTTCCAGAGCCGGCGCCCATCTCGGCATTCCCCTGCTCGGCACCCTGCAGCCCGGGGCGCCCGCCGACATCATCGCTGTCAGAGGCAATCCCCTGCACGCGCTCAAGACGCTGGAGTATCCCGACCTGGTGGTTTCGGGCGGGAAGCTCATTGTGAACCGGTTCGACTAGGCTGTTTCGCGTCACGAGCCTGATCGACATGCGGCCCCTCCTTGCGGGATCTGCGGGTCGCAACGATCAGTCCGCAATCATCACGGTTGCCGTGATCGCTGGCCGGGCATCTGCCGCACGGTGCGCGCCTGCAAAAAGCGGTGACTTCCGCCAGCCGCTGCCTGGTAACCGGTCTGGCAACCGGGCCCGGGGGCTGCTTCTTCTTTTGTTCTCTTTTCCCTCAAGTCGGGCAGAACGTTGCCGATTACCATTGACATGAATATGAACATATAATAATTTATCTTAATACTCCCTGCGGTCAGGATGGCGCAGGGCAGGATTCCACAATAGGAAGACCATATTTATCAAGGAGATACATCATGGAACAACGTACTACACAGGAAAAGATTCGCAACGGCAAGGACGAAGCAGGTTTTCAGGCCAAGGCTAAACCCGCCAGAAAGATTCATATCCCGGCGCTCTACCGCCTGCCGGTGGGTGGCCGTGAGATGCAGGGTTGCATGAAGGCGCGGGCCTGAGATTCGGGTATGAAGTAAGTATTGATGCGTATTACCGAGCATGTTATGTTCCTCGTCGTATTCATTCTTAAGATCCCGAGGAAACCGGTAACAGCGCAATGTCCGAGGATGTCAGGAAGTTCGTCGCCTCCCTTTTCGAACGCTATGGTGGCGAGCTGTTCGGTTTCCTGAACGCCCGTCTGCGGCCGCATGAAGCGGAGGACGTGGCGCAGAAAACCTATCTCCAGTTGCTGCAGCACCCCGATCCCGGGGTGATCAACAATCCTCATGCCTATCTGTTCAAAACCGCTTCGAACGTGCTGGTCGACCATGTGCGTCGTCAGCGCGTGCACAGCGGACGCGTGAATCCGGCCGCCGTGCTGGAAGAACTGGCTTCGCCGCTGCCCGAGCCTGACGCTGCCGTAGACGATATAATGCGTATCAAGCGTTTTCGGGCGGCATTGCAGAGTCTGCCGCCGGTATGCCGCGCGGCATTCATACTGCATCGGATCGATGGTTTGACCCATGCCGAGATCGCCGAACGTTTGGGCATCTCCAGGAAGACGGTCGAGCGTCACATCGTCAAGGCCCTGGAGCGTTGCCATCGCCGCCTGAAGACAGACCGCTCCTGAACGCTAAATTCTTGTGACGATATTTCGGGTGGCGCTGCGTCCTAGTATATGGAAAGGACGCAAGCGAACCACCTGCATGGGTGTTCGATCATGCCAGAGAGGGAGCAGCCATCATCCGGATCCGCGCGCAGCGCCGAGGTGTACTACTGGGTCGCACGCGTCAAATCGGGTGAATGCAGCGAAGAGCAGCGTGCGGCGCTCGACGCCTGGCTGGCACAGAGCCCCGAGCATCGCGCGCTCTATCATGAGGTCAGCGACACCTGGGATGAGGTGAACGATTTCACGCCGGCGCTCGCCGCTGAAATCGAGGAAGCGCACGCCTTTGTGCCGAAACGCCGCAGTCCATTTCCTTTTGCCATGGCAGCGACGGTGCTCGTCATTCTTGCCGTCGGCTTCTGGCTGTTGCCCGATCCGCAGGCGATGGAAATATACAGCACTGCCAAGGGTGAACAGAAGGAGCTGACTCTCTCCGACGGTTCCCATGTGCTCATCAATACCGATACCGAGCTTCGGGTGGAGTACTCGAAGCGGGCAAGAACTATATATATGGAGCGCGGCGAGGCGCTGTTCACGGTCGCCGATGGGGATGAGCGGCCTTTCGATGTGTTGACGCAGGGCGGCCGTATCCGCGACGTCAGTACGCGTTTCAATGTGCGTAAGGACGAGACGAAAACCTCCGTTGTCGTGCTCGATGGGATGGTGATAGTCACGACCGATGGCGTCAGCTACCCGCAGCCGGTCGGCGCGGGAGAAGGATTCAGTTATCTTGATTCAGGCAAGCGCCTGTCGCTGGAAAAGATCGATGCACATTTGATGACCGCCTGGAGTAACCGCCAGTTGGTGCTCAGAGCCAGACCGTTGCGGGAGGTGGCGAGGGAAGTGTCACGTTATCACGATGTCAGTATCGTGATTCTCGGTGACGAGCTGCAGGGGATGAAAGTAAGCGGCATATTCGATATAGCCGATCTCGAGGGTTTTTTGGACGCGATCGCGGTTGCTCTGCCGGTTTCGGTCAAAAGGAGTGGGCAGACAGTGGCCCTGTCACGGAAGGGAACATCGGAGATGTAGATCTCTCAAATCTGATCATGCGCTTGCCCGCCATTTTCTGAGCTATTCGGTTTTTCATCCCTTCACACACTTGGCTTTTCCCCTCTGTCATGTAAAAACATGACGAATTTTCCTGCCGTGATGCGTCTTCAATGGACCGCGCATATGCAGTGTCGCGGGCTATTGCGGGAGAGGTCATGCATCAGAGATGGAAGAATTGGGTATACGGCCCGGTAATTTTTGTGTCGCTGTGTCTGATTCAGGGGTTTGCTCCAGCCCAGGAGCATGAGCTGAACGAGGTGAATATTCCCTCTCAGCCATTATTTTCGGCGCTGCATGCTCTTTACCAGCAGGCAGGGATACAGACTCTGTACGAGGACGATATCGTTCAGGGTATGCGCAGCCAAGGTGTGCGCGGGAATTATACCGGACGGCAGGCAATGGAGATTCTGCTCTTCGGTTTGCCGCTGAAGTTCGAATTCACGGCGCCGAAGACGGTTGTCATCGCACCGCTTGCCACCGGCGTGCGAGGCAGAAGAGAGTCTGTGAATCAGTCATTGCCCGATCTCGTCGTGCAAGCGCTGCCGGCAGGGCAGATGCTCGATCAGCAGGCATCGGCCGCCGGACGCTTGGGGCTGACGCTCCGTGAGACGCCAGCGACGATCGAGATCGTCGATCAGGTGGCCATCGAGACCCGCGGTATGCAGACGGTGCAGGAAGCAGCCGCTGCCGCCACCGGCGTGACCTACAGTACCCGGCCGACTTCTCCCGGCGTGTACAGCATACGGGGATTCTCGGACCACCAGGTGCCTGTGCTCAAGGACGGTAAGAAGCTGACGCAGTCGGTCATGGTCAGTCGATTTCTGGATTCCTGGAACTACGACCGGATAGAAATCGTCAAGGGACCGGCGTCCGTGATCCTGGGAGAGGGCGCCGTCGGTGGTGCGGTGAATTACGTCGCCAAGAGACCCAGCCGTACTGCGCGTGAATCCCAGGTCGGTCTGAGCGTTGGCAGTTTCGATACCGTGCGCGCCGTCATCGGCAGTGGCGGACCACTGTCGGGAGATACTTTCTACCGGGTGGATTACGCCTATAAGTATACCGATGGCTGGCAGGACGATAATGAGCAGTATCTTTCCAGTCTGACCGCCAGCCTGGAGCATGATTTTTCCGACGATCTGTCGGTGCGGCTGTCGATCGATTCCTTCCGCGATAATTCGAACAGAGACTATGGCGTTCCCCTCGTGCCCGCATCGATTGCCTTGAATCCGCTCGGGGGCGTCGTGCGTGATGAGGGCGGTCTGGTCCTCGACAGGAGCATCATCGGCAACAACTATAATGTGCGCAATTCCGAGGCGCGCTCTTCTTCCTTGTGGGGTCAGGTCGACCTCAACTGGCGTATTTCCGATGCGGTGAGATTCTCCGGTGAGCTGTACCGATACAGCGGGTACAGAAACTGGCGGAATGCGGAGCGGCTGCTGGTCACCGAGGCGGCGCAAGTGCAAAGAGAGATGGTCGAACTCAGCCATGATCACATGGCCTATGGATATCGCGCCGACCTGATGTTCCTGACCCAGGTGTTCGGACGGCCGAACCGGACTGTAGTCGGTTTCGACGCCAATTACACCGATTTCGACAATCCCCGCTATTTCAGCGAATTCCCTATCCCCGGCGGCACCATATCGCTGTTCGATCCGGTGCCGGGCGAATTTCTGCTGATAACCGAGAACAGCTCACGCACCCGCTTCCGCACCGATATCAACCAGCATGCGATCTTCATGGAAAACGCGCTGGATGTCACCGCCGCTTTCAAGCTGGTGTTGGGCGCCCGCTGGGAGGAGATGATTCTCTCGCGTGAAACCATCAATACGAATGCCGGCCTGTCGGCGGCCAATTTCTCGCGCCGATACAGTCCGTCGAACTACCGCGTGGGCGGCACCTATGAGGCGTGGACTGGTGGAACCCTGTACGGCCTGTACAGCATGGCCTCCGATCCCATCGCCACCTTGCTGCTGCTGAGTCCGGCCAACTCCACTTTCGATCTGACCGATGTCACGCAGTATGAGGTTGGGCTGAGGCAATCCTTCGATGGCGGCAGGGGAGAGGCGGTGCTGGCCTGGTTCGATATCACTCGGGACAAGATCATCACCAGAGATCCGTCCGACCCGAATCTCGCGGTTCAGGGCGGATCACAATCCGCAAAAGGCGTGGAAATTTCCCTGTCCTGGGAGCCCAGTGACCGCTGGCTGCTGAGCGCGAACTATACCCGTCTCGATGCGCGGTTCGATCGCCTGATCGAGGCCGGAGGTGTTTCGAGAAGCGGCAATCTTCCGCCCAACGTGCCGGAGGGGGTGGGCAATCTGTGGGTCACGCATCGCTTCCTGTCCATTCCGTTCGAGATCGGCGCGGGTGCGAAATATGTGGGAGAACGTTCGGCGAACAACGCCAATACGCAGTGGATCGAAGACTATGTGGTGTACAACGCCTACGCGCAGTACCGCTTCAACGACCAGCGTACCGTGCTGACGGCGAGAGTCAGGAACATCACCGACGAGTACTACGCAACATGGATAGATACGTTCTACGTCAACCAGGTTCAGTTGGGAGATCCGCGCTCCTATGAGATCGGCATCATGCACAGTTTCTAGCTCATCGATATGGGTTCTGTTTTTCATGAAGAGGGAAAGCAATGCTTGAGACCATCGCCCTGAGCAGGAAATTCGGCAGCAATCTGGCGCTCGACTCAGTTTCGATGAATGTGCAGCCCGGCGAGATCTATTGTCTGCTGGGAGCAAACGGCGCGGGGAAAACCACGCTGATCAATCTGTTTCTTAATTTCATCGATCCCACCGACGGCCAGGTTCTCATCAATGGTCTGGATGTGCCGCAGAATGCATTGGAAACTAAAAAGTACGTAGCCTATATCCCAGAGCAGGTGATGCTCTATGGCGTGCTTTCCGGTATCGAGAATCTTGAATATTTCGCGGCACTGGCCACCGGTACCCGTTTCCCGCGGGGGAAACTGATTGACCTGCTGGTGGAAGCGGGACTGGATGCCGGAGCGGCAGACAGGCGCGTGTCCACTTACTCCAAGGGGATGCGGCAGAAAGTCGGGATTGCGATCGCGATTGCCAAGGGAGCGAAAGCTCTGCTGCTGGATGAGCCGACCTCCGGCCTTGATCCGAAGGCTGCCAATGAATTTTCTCAGTTGCTGCGCAAGGCCAAGGAGTCGGGCGTGGCGGTACTGACGACTACCCACGATCTGTTCCACGCCAAGCAGACGGGTACGCGGATCGGAATCATGAAGGCCGGTCGTCTGGTCGAGAATCTCAACAACGAAGATATCAGCCATACCGATCTGGAACAGCTTTATCTGCGGCACATGAGGGGATAGGCATGATTCGTCTGATCGCCCGCAAGGATTTCCTCGAGTTCCGTCGCGACGGTCGTCTCTACTGGGCCGGCGGTGTGGTGGTGCTGTTGCTGCTGACCGCGCTGGCGGTCGGCAGTCAGCGTCAGCATGAAGTCAATGCCGAACGCATCGTCGCTCAGGAGCTGGATTACCACGACTGGGTACACCAGGATCACCGCCATCCGCATGACGCGGCGCACCAGGGCATGCATGTTTTCAAGCCCGAACCGGCGCTGTCGATGGTGGACCCGGGAATCAACCCCTATGCCGGTGCGACAGTCTGGCTGCAGGCGCACCGGCAGAGCGAAGTGAAGTTCCGCCCCGCCCAGGATGCGACGGGATTGCAGCGCTTCGGCGATCTGTCGGCCGCCTGGGTATTGCAGGTACTCGGTCCCTTGCTGGTAATCGTGCTCGGTTTCAATGCCTTTGCCGGTGAGCGCGAACAGGGCACCTTGCGCCAGACCATGAGCATTGGCGTGGCGCCGCGCCAGTTGTTATGGGGAAAGGCGCTGGCCATCGCGGCGTGTCTGCTGGTCTTGATGGCGCCGGCAGCGATCGCGGCGACCATCGCCGTTGCAGCGGGCGCCGAAAGCGGCGCCCGCTTCGATGGCCTGTTGCGTCTGCTGTGGCTGGGTATCGGTTATACCTTTTATTTCGGCATTTTCATTTTTATCGTGCTCGCCGTGTCGGCCGCCGCCGGCTCGTCCCGCGCCGCGCTCATCATCCTCCTCGGTCTGTGGATAGCGGTGGTGATGATGGCGCCGCGCATGGTTTCTGACTTCTCCCGTGTTATTTATCCGAGTCCGTCCAAGTTCGATTTCAGCACCGAGCTGTCGGATGATCTGAGCGCGGAGTATGAGAGGGCATGGATCGAGAATTTCGGTGTGTCCACTCGCTTTGGCACCGAAGTTCCGCTGGATAAATGGGGGGTTGCGCTGAAGGTCGACGATCACGCCAGCTATGGGGTGCTCGATCATCATTATGGTCGCCTCTGGGATACCTTCGACAGGCAGAAGCGGGTGCAGGAGTGGGCCGGCCTGCTGGTGCCGATCCTGGCGGTGCGGGCATTCTCGATGGGGATGGCGGGAACCGATCTTGCGCATCATCGGGAGTTCACTCAGGCGGCGGAGCGTCATCGCCGCGTCATGCAGAACATGATGAGCGAGGATCTCGTCATGCATGCCGATCCCTTGGGGAATCAGCATTTCGAATATCAGGCGGGGCCGGAGCTATGGGCTTCCGTGCCGCAGTTCGAGTATGCGACGCCGTCCATTTCCTGGGCGCTGCAGCATAATTTTCTGAGCATCGTGATCCTCGGCGCAGGGTTTTTGTTTGCATTCCTTCTCGCGCGCTCGACGATCGTGCGGAAACGGTCCGTGTAGAGGAGAAAACGGTGCAAAAAATCATGTTCTGGTTCGTGGTCAGAAATGAATGGCGCCTGCTGGTAGCCGATCGTACGCTGTGGCTGGTCTCCGCGCTGTTCCTGGGACTGATCGCCTATGGTTTGTACAACGGTCTGTCCCAGATTGCATTCAAGAATCAGGCGGTGAGCGGCATATATGAGCAGGAGCGCGGAATACTGCAGGAGAGGGTTGCTCAGCATCACCGCATCATGGCCGGAGAGGAAATCCCGGATCCTTTCGCCAATCCGGTCGATCCCGCTTCGATGGGCGGCGCTTTCGGTGCACGTCATGCCGTCATGCCGGCGCGACCGCTGGCGCCGCTGGCGCTCGGCCAGTCGGATATGCTGCCCGGCTATTTCAAGGTGACCTATCACAGCAAGGTGCATTTCATACACAACAGCGATATAGAGAATCCCTGGCATCTGCTCAGCGGGCATTTCGATCTGGCCTTTGTCATCATCTATCTCTTCCCGTTGCTGATATTCGCGCTCAGCTATAACCTGCTCGCGGCCGAGCGCGAACAAGGCACCCTGCGGATGCTGTTGTCCCAGCCGCTTGCCTTGTCGACGCTGGTGATGGGCAAGGTAACCGTGCGCGCCCTGGTGCTGCTCGGTTTCGCCGCGCTGGCGCCGGTCTGCGTGCTCCTCGTGGTCGGGCCGGACTCCCTGCTCGCGGGCAGTGCATCGCCACTGATGCTGTGGGTGCTGCTGGTCGTGGTGTACGGTCTGTTCTGGTTCGCGCTCGCGGTGACGGTCAATGCGCTGGGGAAATCCTCGTCGGCCAATGCCATGATTCTCATCAGCAGTTGGGTCGTGCTGGTGCTGATCGTGCCGGTGTTGCTCAACCTGGCGGTAACCCATGCGAGTCCGGCGCCATCCCGCGCGGAACTGGCGACGCAGACGCGTCTGATCACCATCGACGGTCTGAACCGCTATGCCGATCTGCTGAGCGCGGACTACCGCTACACGGGCAAGCCGGAGCTGCTCCTGCCCAAGAACGGGCGCATCGATGTGCCCGAGCGCCGGCGTGCGCACTATCTCATCCAGAAGGATGTCGATGAGCAGATCCAGGATGTGCTGGAGGAATTCGACACGCAGCTCGCCGGGCAGCAGGCGCTCGTCAGCCGCTACGGAATGATCTCGCCCGCTGTGGTGCTCTATGAAAGCATGACCGATCTGGCTGGGACTGGATCGAAGCGCTATGCGCATTTCATGGATCAGATCGATGATTTTCACAGACGCTGGAAGGAGTTCTTCATTCCCCGGATTCTGGACGGGATCGCCATCACCGAGGCGGATTTCGAGCGGATGCCGGTTTTCTCGTGGACGGAAGAGGAAGACGGCGCGGTGCGCGGCCATGCCTTGAAGAATCTGGTACAGATCATGCTGCCTGTTCTGCTATTGCTCGGAATCGGTGCATGGTGGCTGCGCCGCTATCCGAGGATCTAGGATTCTGAAAGGGTCTGTCCGCTTTCTCTGCGATCCCGTAACAACAACGTAGTATTCGATTCCATGCCGTCCTGTCGGCCATGCTCAGTGTGAAGCATGTGTTCGACTGCATGCGGCTCGGTCGTTGTTAAATTATCAGGATTTACCTGTCAGGATTACAGCAAAGGAATCACTTTGCTGTAATCGATTGCTTTCCGGCGAACTCATTCCTCCGGGATCGGATCCGACGCGCCGGCTCCTGGGAGGTGGATAGCCGAATCAGGTTTTATCCGATTCCTGCCTGCATCCAAGTGCCATAGCTTGAGAGGCTATGGATAATTCCGCTCTTCTTGCTTACCCATAATATTTATGGGTAAGATGACGATAACATCCAATGCGGATTGGCTGCGGTTGATCCGGTCGGCGGCGGCTCGCTCCAGTCGGATGCGCTTGACGCGACATGCCCGCCGCCGGATGTTGCAGCGCAAGGTGGTGATTCGCGAGGTGATGGATACGGTGCAGCGAGGCCGTTTATATGAGCCGCCTGCCCCGGCTATCAGTCCGCCCGGACATTGGACGGTTCGGCTTGTCGGCAGGGGCGGTGTCGTCGTGGTTCTCGGCCTCGATCCCGCGGATACCGATGTCATCCTGCATGTAATCACGGTGATGAGAGAGCGTTGAACATGTATCGCTATGCCGAATGCGGATTGCCATATATATGGCTTCTGGACGGTTACCGTTTGGAAAATACCGCATATGGTCCATCGTTGAGCATCGATGATATCGATGGCTTGCATCGCGCGATTGCCCACTGGGCCGTCGATCATATGCCGCGCCTGTGCGGGCGCGAGGTCAGATTTCTGCGATTGGAGATGAACTTGAAGCAGGCGGATCTCGCTGCAAGACTGGGCGTTGGCGAGCAAACGGTATCACTATGGGAGCGGGCCCCGCATAAGTCGATTCCGGCTGTCGCAGACAGATTGCTGCGGCTGATGACGGAGGCCTGGCTCGACGATGATCAACCGCTGGCCCGGGTCATGGCTCATTTGAGCGAGGTGACGAATCGCAAGTCCGTTTCACGTCAGTCTTTCAGGCGTATCCGGCGGGACTGGCGCGCGGCTGCTTGACACCGGCGCGACGCAGAAAGAGATCGCATTGCATTTGAAAATGCATGGATCCCATTTGTCTGAAGGGGATTCCAGCCCCTAATCGCCGGCTCATGCTACCATGACCGCATGTGAAGGCACCGGTGACTTCCTCTTGAAGACATTCTCCTGCCATTGCGGTAACGCGCTGCATTTCGACAATAGCCGTTGTTTGATCTGCGGTCGTCTGGCGGGTTTCCTGCCCGATGCCATGCGGGTGGCCGGCTTGGACCCGGCGGGCAATGAGCTGTGGCATCGTCCGGAACGCGGTGCCTTGTATCGTCGTTGCCGGAACTATCGCCAGTACGATTCCTGCAACTGGATGGTGCCGGCGGGCGAGGCCGATGACTATTGCGCGTCATGCCGGCTCAACCTGATCGTGCCCGACCTCGGTGTGCCGCGTAATCTCGTCCTGTGGTACCGCATCGAATCCGCCAAGCGCCGTCTGCTCTATACCTTGTTCCGGCTGCATCTGCCGATCGTCGATAGGCGACAGGATGCGGTCGGCGGCCTGGGTTTCGAATTCCTCGACACCGGTCTGGATCGTGCCGCGTCCATCGGCCATTGGTCGCCGCCGTCCAATGTTGTCACCGGACACCGCGCCGGCGTGATCACGCTCGATATCAGCGAGGCCGAGGACAGCTCACGCGAGCAGATGCGCGAGCAGATGAATGAGCGTTACCGCACGCTGCTCGGTCATTTCCGTCATGAGATCGGCCACTACTATTGGGATCGGCTGATCGCGGGCAGCGAGCTGCTTGGGGAGTTCCGTCGTCTGTTCGGTGACGAACGCGGCGATTATGCGCAGGCGCTTGCCTGCCATTACCGTGACGGCCCGCGCGCGGGATGGGAGTCATCGTGGATCAGTGCCTATGCTAGCGCGCATCCCTGGGAGGACTGGGCGGAAACCTGGGCGCACTATCTGCATATGATCGATACGCTGGAGACAGCGCATGATTACGGCTTCAGCATCGGTGGGCGTGATCTGTCGGTTTCTCCACCCGGTGTGCACGATGCCGGCATCGACGCCGCAATTTCCTTCGATGTGCTGATCACCGACTGGGCCACGCTGAGCGTCGCGCTCAACGCCTTGAATCGCAGCCTGGGCCTGTCCGATGCCTATCCTTTCTCTCTCTCCGGTCCGGCGCTGGAGAAGCTCGCTTTCGTACATGCGCTGGTGCAGTCGGCTGCCGATGCGGTGGCGGGTGCGAAGGAGCCGGCCGTCTTCACCGCGGCCGAGTCCTTCGATTTCTGATTTTGCTTCGCGTTCCGGCGGCGTTGCGCCGCGCCCTTCCCGGCTCTATTCCCAGTCGAAGCGCGGCAGATTGCGGAAAGCGTCCTGCAGCCCTTCGTTCCAGCGCGTCTGCAGGTCGTGATAGAAGGGCGTGTGCGGTTCCAGCTTGAGCCGCTGCGGCGCTTCCAGGCTGTCGCTGCGGTAGAGCGCGACTTCGAAGGGCGGGCCGACGGATATATTGCTGCGCGCGGTGGAGTCGAGAGAAACCAGGGCGCAGCGCGCGGCGTCCTCCAGGCTGGTGTCGCCGTTGATCACCCGATCCAGGATCGGTTTGCCGTATTTGTTCTCGCCGATCTGCAGATAGGGTGTTTCGGGCGAGGCGCTGATGTAGTTGCCCTGCGGATAGACCAGGTAGATTTCGGGCGGCTTGCCGGCGATCTGTCCGCCGACGATGAAGCTGGCCTCGATCTGCACGTTGGCGCTCTTCATCACCTCTTCATGCTGGTGCTGTTCGCCCTGGCTGATCAGGCCGACATAGCGTGCGACCTCGAATATATGGTTGGCGCGGCGCAGGCTGCCGATCGATTCCGCGTCTTCGAGGTCGTGCTGGATACGGTTGAGCACGGCCTGGGTGGTGGCAAGATTGCCCGCGGCCAGAATGGTGACGAAGCGTTCGCCCGGCCAGACGAAGGAGTGCATCTTGCCGTAGGTGGTGACATAGTCCATGCCGGCATTGGTGCGCGAGTCAGAGGCGAAAACCAGCCCTTTATGGATCTTGATGGCAAGGCAGTAAGTCATCGATGTGTTTCCTAGCGGGGTAGTACATCGGCAGCGCATCAATATGGTGCATGATGCCGCCGCGCGCTGTTTTGCGGTCCGACTGAAAAAAACATTAACATGAAGGCTATTATAAATACCATGATGGGCTGGCATGGCAATTCGCTGGGGTAGTTACCGGGTCAAAGGCTTTCATGACGAGCTGATACGCGCCGCCGGCCGCCCACGTCCACCGGCGCGCGCATTGTGTCAGTATCTGCGCGCGCTCAAGGATGAGGAGATCCAGCAGCGGCGTGAAGCCGCCGATCTCGCCATGCACGTCATGGGTGTCACCTTCACCGTTTATACCGAGGAAGAGGGATCGATCGATCGCGCCTGGCCTTTCGACATCATCCCGCGCGTCATCGCCCGCGACGAATGGATCCGGATCGAGGAAGGTCTGCGCCAGCGCGTGCAGGCTTTGAATCTTTTCATCGACGATCTCTATCACGATCAGCGCATCATCCGCGACAAGGTGGTGCCGGCCGCGCTGATCACGGAATCGAAGAACTTCCGTCGCCAGTGCATCGGCGTCAGTCCGCCGCGAGGCATCTGGGCGCATGTCTGCGGTTCCGACCTGGTGCGCCACAGCGACGGCACGATGTACGTGCTGGAAGACAATCTGCGCGTTCCTTCCGGCGTTTCGTACATGATCGAGAACCGCGCGGTGATGAAGCGCGTGTTTCCGGATCTTTTCCAGAGCAATACCATCCTGCCGGTCGACGACTATCCCTCTCAGCTCTACGACATGCTGGCCTCGCTGTCGCCGCGCGACATCGCGCAGCCGGAGATCGTCGTGCTGACGCCCGGCATCTACAACTCCGCCTATTTCGAGCATTCCTATCTGGCGCAGCAGATGGGGGCGGAGCTGGTGGAGGGCAGCGATCTGTTCGTCGACGGCGACGACTGCGTCTACATGAGAACGGTCGAAGGGCCGGCGCGCGTCGATGTGATCTATCGCCGCGTCGACGATCTGTTTCTCGATCCGGAGGCGTTCAATCCCGATTCCCTGCTCGGCGTGCGCGGCCTGATGCGCGCCTGGAAGGCGGGCAAGGTCGCGCTCGCCAATGCGCCCGGCGCGGGCGTCGCCGACGACAAGGTGATCTATGCCTACGTGCCCGATATCATCCGCTACTATCTCGATCAGGATGCGCTGCTGCCGAACGTGCCGACCTTCAAGTGCATCGACAAGCAGGAACGCGATCACGTCATCGCCAATCTCGCGCGCATGGTGGTCAAGCCGGCGAACGAATCGGGCGGTTATGGCATGCTGGTCGGTCCGGAATCGACGGAGCCGGAGCGCGAGCGTTTTCGCCGCCTGATCCGCCGCGATCCGCGCAACTACGTCGCCCAGCCTTATCTCACCCTGTCGACCACGCCGACCCTGGTCGGCAACCGCGTCGAACCGCGCCACGTCGATCTGCGTCCTTTCATCCTCTCCGGGCGTGAGATTGCGGTGACCACCGGCGGTCTGACGCGCGTTGCCCTGCGCAAGGGCTCCAGCGTGGTGAATTCCTCGCAGGGCGGCGGCAGCAAGGACACCTGGATCGTCGATATGGAGATCTGAGCAGGCATGCTGTCGCGGGTGGCAAATAATATCTATTGGCTGGCGCGCTACATCGAGCGCGCCGAGAACACCGCGCGCCTGATCAGCGTCAACACGCACCTGCTGCTGGATATGCCGCGCAAGGTGCGCCTCGGCTGGGAGCCGGTGATCCGCATCACCGGCGACGAGGCGGTGTTCTTCGCGCATTTTCAGGAAGCGGACGAGCGCAGTGTCATCCGCTTCATGGTCGCCAGTCCGCACAATCCCAATTCCGTGCTGGGTTCGCTGGCGATGGCGCGTGAGAACGCGCGCACCAGCCGCGATTTCATTCCGCGCGAAGCCTGGGAGCAGATCAACCGTCTGTATCTGCGCGTCAAAGCCGATCACACGCAGGCGCTCGCCCATCGGTCGCGCTACGACTTTCTGCAGGAAGTGATCCTCGGCGCGCAGACCGTGACCGGTCTGCTCGCCGGCACCATGGCGCAGGACGAGGGCTACGATTTTCTGCGCATCGGCCGCAATCTCGAGCGCGCCGACATGACCACGCGCATCATCGATGTGCGTTCGGCTTCGCTGCAGCCCGGTCTGAGCGAGGATGAACTGACGCCGTTCGAAAACATCCAGTGGATGAGCGTGCTCAAATCGCTGTCGGCCTATCAGATGTATCGCCGCGTCATGCGCATCCGCGTGAGCCGCCACGATGTGCTGCGCTTCCTGTTCCGCGAGCGCACCTTTCCGCGTTCATTCCATCACGCCATGTGCGAGGCCGAGCTCAGCCTGTCGCGCCTGCCGCGCAACGGCGCTGTGCTGGCAACACTGCAGGGAGTGAAAGACCGGATCAACGAGGCCAGGCCGGACGCGATGACCCAGGAAGCGCTGCACGGCTTCATCGATGATTTGCAGATCGGCCTGAACGACCTCGATCGCCGGATCGGGACCACTTACTTCTAGCCCGATGGGGTAATCGATACCGCTGCGCGGAGATTTTTTATCTGATTGATTTATATTGATATAACGGCCGGGATTTGACCTCGCTCGGTATTACGTGTTACGAATTGTATATTTTGTAATACCTTGAGCGATTGCAGCACCATGTCCGGTTCCGCCAGTGAATTCGTCGGTTCGTTGTTCAAAAAACACGGCCGTGATCTTCTCGGTTTTCTGCGCACCCGTCTGCGGCCGCAGGAGGTCGAGGACGTTGCGCAGCGTACCTATCTGCAGCTGCTGCAGCATCCCAATCCGGACGAGATCCGCGATCCCCAGGCTTATCTGTTCCGCACCGCTTCGAACATGGCGATCGATTACCTCCGCGAGCGCCACGTCCGTACCCGTGACGTGGAGCCGGATGCCGAAATGGAGGCGATGGTTTCTTCTGCGCCGGACATCGAGGCATGCGTGGACGGAGCGCTGATCCTCAGGCAGTTTCTCGCTGTTCTCGATGAGTTGCCGCCGCTCTGCCAGCATGCCTTTCTGCTCAATCGCGTCGATGGCCTGACCCATGCCCAGATCGCGCAGAAGCTGGGCATTTCAAAAAAAACCGTCGAGCGGTATATCATTAAAGCCTTTCAGAAATGTCTCGACGAGCTGGACCCCTTGTCCTAGCCTTGGTGACAATTTCTCCGCGGCTGATCCGTCTTTATCGGTATCAGCCCTTTTCAGGCGGCAGAACGGCATTCCTTCCCTCATGCTCGATCGAGAAACCGACAGCGAACCGCAGGCGATCAGGGAGCAGGCTGCCCACTGGCTGGCGCGTCTGGATTCGGGCGAGTGCACACGGGAAGACCACCGGCGTCTCGCAGCCTGGCTGGCGCAGGATGAGCGCCGCCAGCTCGAATTCGAGCGCGCGCGCGCATTGTGGGAGCGCCTCGGCAGACTGCGGCCCGAGTCGATTCCGCAGATGGACGCGGCGCGCGCGCCTGCGGTTCCTTCGCATGCCCGGATGCGGGTCGCCGCTTCCCTTGCCGTTTTCGGCATCGCCTGTCTGCTGGCGGTGCTGTGGCTGGGCGAGACGGGCGATGCGCGCATCGCCTATGGAACGGCAAAAGGCGAGCGCCTCGAAGTGGCCCTGCCCGACGGCTCCGATCTGCAGCTCAATACCGACAGCGCGGTCAGCGTCACCTATACCAGGCGCTCGCGCACCATTCATCTCGAGCGCGGCGAAGCGCTGTTCACCGTCAAGGCCGGCGACGGACGGCCGTTCGAGGTGCTGGCGGCGGGCGGTGAGATCCGCGATCTCGGCACCCGCTTCAGCGTGCATCGCGAATCCGAACGCGTTTCCGTCGTGGTCGTCGAAGGCGCGGTCACGGTCAGAACCCGGGAAAGCGCATTCAGGCTGCCGCTGTCTGCCGGCGAGCGCGTCACCTATGACTTCACCGGCAGGATATCGACGACCGAAAAGATCGATGCCGCCGCATCGACCGCTTGGTCCAGGGGGCGGCTGGTATTCGACAGCGTGACGGTTGCCGAGGTGGCGCGCCAGCTTGCGCGCTATCACGATGTCAGGGTCGTCATCGACGATCCGGCCCTGAGCCAACTCAGGGTCAGCGGCACGTTCAGGACCGATGATCTCGACAGTCTGATCGAGACACTGGAAATTCTTCTCCCGCTCACGGCGGAAACCACCGCCCCCGGCGTCATTCGTCTGCGTACTCGCGGCTGACGGACGCATTCCCCCCTCCCTCACCTCACGGCCTGCCGTGGGATTTTTTTGATTCTCTTGTGACGATTTCCCGAGTGCCTATCCGTCCTTGTACGTAAGGGCTCGTCTCGCGCGCATGGCGTCGCGCGGTATCGATCCAGGATAGGGATCATGGACAGGAATGTGTGGGCGCTTGCTCTGGCGGGGGCATATTTGTTGGCTCTGATGTCGAATCCGGTCGTGGCGCAGGAGAGGAGGATCGATTTCGATATACCTCCTCAGTCCCTGTCATCGGTCATTCGCGCCCTGTCGGAGCGCGCGGACATACAGGTGCTGTATGTGGAAGCCGATGTGCGCGACCGGCGCAGTTCGGGGCTGCGGGGATCCTTCACGGTAAGGCAGGCCTTGAATCGGGTGCTGGGCGGCTCCGGTCTCGACTATACCTTTACGGCATCGGGCGCAGTCGCTATCCGTTCGGTCGGTGTCGGGCAGGATAGCGCGGCCGGTGATAGGAGCCGCCATGCACCGGAGGGTGCCGAGCGCACCCTGGATCTGGGGACGATCGTGGTCTCGAATGCCGGCAATCCGCTGGCGTCATTGCCGGCGTCCACGCTGGTGGTGAGCGGCAAGGACATCGTCGAACGTTCTCCGCTGCAGCAAGGGGTCGATGTTATCAGGGGCATGGCCGGCGTGCAGGTGTCGACGCTCAACCAGGGCGGGTTCCGCGAGCGTTTCATCATTCGCGGCTTCGCCAGCGCGGGTGAAACGATCGCCGCCTTTCTCGATGGCGTCCCGCTGAACGAATCGAACGGGCATGGCGACGGCAGCATCGATCTCAGCACGATGATCCCGGAAGAGATCGATCGGGTGGAAATGATCAAGAGCCCGATTTCCCCGCTTTACGGCAATTTTTCCCGTTCCGGCAGCATCAATTTCATTACCAAGAATCGGGTCGATGAAACCATGGCGCGCTATACCGTGGGCGCCTGGAACACCCAGCGTGCGGCGGTGACCTTGGGGCGTTCGGCGCCGCGTTGGGGGCAGTACTATGCCGTCGATTTCCATCATTCCGACGGCTTCCGCGCGAACAGCGAAACCATGCGCAGCAATATGTCCGCGCGCTGGAGCTACGATCTTTCCCCGCGCTCGACGCTGCGCATCGGCGGCCGCTCCTATTCGGCAAAATGGGATGCGCCGGGATATCTGACGCAGGACGAATGGAATGCCGGCGAGTGGCAGGAGTCCCATACCGATCTCGATGGCGGGGAGAAAGAACGCTACGACGTCAATCTGAACTACAACCATCAGCTCTCCGACAGCGACAGCCTCGGTCTCACGGTGTTTCGCTACAGCACGGATTTCTCGCGCTGGCGCGATAACGGCTCGCCCCAGACCGAGGAAAACAATGTGCTCACCGGGCTGATGACGAAGCTGCTGTACCGCAAACACGGCAGCTATCTGTCGTCGCGGGACGATCTCCTCCTCGGCGTCGATGTGTTGAGGGAGGACGGCAGACGGCGCACCTGGAACAACACCACGCCTTGGATGCGTTCCGTTGCGACTGATGACGGCAGCTATTACCAGTACAGCTATTCGGTCTATGGCCAGTTGGAAATGAAGCCATGGACTTCCGTCGTTGCCATGATCGGTTTCCGCTACGACCATTTCGATGTCGCGCTCGATCGCCGCGAAATAGTCGCAGGGGAATATACCGGTGTGCTGACCGAGTTCGACAATCAGATGCACGCCTTCAGCCCGAAGGTGGCGCTTTCCTATGAAGTGTCTTCCGCGTTCACGCTGTTCGGCAACGCCGCCAAGGGGTTCTATCTGCCATCGATGTTCGACAAGTTCGTCAATGACGATCTGGAAGCGGTGGATCTCTTCTCATACGAGTTCGGCATGCGCCTGCGCCCGCATCCGGATCTGACCGCTACGCTGGCGCTTTTCCGTATCGACGCCAAGGATGATGTGACGAGGCCGGGTGGCCCCGATACGCCGCTGGTCAATGCCGGCGACGTACGCCGGCAAGGGATCGAGGCCGATATGACGCTGACGCTTGCCGACGGTCTGGTGTTCTCCGCTTCCGCCACTTACATCGATGCCGAGTTCAGGAGCTACCGCAGCGGCGGTTCCGATATGACCGGTAACGTACCGACGGAAGTTCCGCCTTATTTCTATCGTCTCGGTCTCGATTATTTCAGTGCCGCAAAAGGATTCGGGGCGCGCCTGACCATGAACGGCAAGGGGGAGGTGTGGCTGTCGAATGAAAACCTGTTCCGCTACGGTTCCTATTCCTATCTCGATGCTCAGCTTTACCTCGTGCGCGGTCCTTATACCTTCGATCTGAAATTAGGCAATGTGGGCAACAGGCGCTATGCCGAATATGCATTCTCCGGCACGGAACCGGGATCGCAGCGCTATGGACCGGCACGCCCTTTCAATGTTTCGGCGTCGTTGATCGCCCATTTCTGAGCGCCGGCGCATCGGGCGCCGGGAACCCCGTAGTCATAACGATGGAGTCAACCAGGATGTGGAGGATGGACAGAAAGAAGCTGGCGGCGGCACTTTTGCCGGCGCTGTTTGCGGTGCCGGTATTCGCCCAGGACGAGGTCTCGGGCGCGGACGCGCCGGCAAAGCGTGCTGATCGCTCGCTCGATCTGGGTACGATCGTGGTTTCCAACGTAGAGAATCCGGTCGAGGCGCTGCCCGCTTCGACGACCGTCGTGAGCGGCTACGATGTACTCGACAAATCGCCCATGCATCAGGGCGTGGATATTCTGCGCACCGTGCCGGGGCTGCAGGTGTCGACGCTGAACCAGGGCGGATTCCGCGAGCGCTTCGTGATGCGCGGTTTCGCCAGTGCCGGAGAAACGGTGGCGAGTTTCCTCGATGGCGTGCCGCTCAATGAATCGAACGGGCACGGCGACGGCACCATCGATCTGAGCACGATGATTCCGGAGGAGATCGATCGCATCGAGGTGATCAAGGGGCCGTTCTCGGCGCTGTACGGAAACTTCGCGCGCGCCGGCAGCATCAACTTCATCACCAAGAACCGCGTCAACGAGAACATGGCGCGGCTTTCACTGGGTGCGTGGAATACGCAGCGTGCCGCGGTCACCATGGGCCGCGTGGGGGAGAACGTCAGCCAGTATTATGCGGTCGATTTCTATCACTCCGACGGCTTTCGCGAAAACAGCGAGACGCGGCGCTCCAACATGTCGGCGCGCTGGACGTTCGATCTGTCCCCGCGCGCGACGCTGCGTATCGGCGGACGTTCCTATGCCGCCCAATGGGATGCGCCGGGGTATCTGACCCAGGCGGAATGGGACGCCGGCCAGTGGCAGGAGTCCAATACCGATCTCGATGCCGGCGAAAAGGAACGCTACGACATCAACATCAATTACAACTACCGCCTGTCGGATACCGATAGTTTCGGTTTGACGGCGTTCAGGTACAGCACGGATTTCTCGCGCTGGCGCGATAACGGATCGCCGCAGACCGAAGAGAACAATGTGCTTGCCGGTACCATGGTCAAGGCGATGTACAGCAAGCGCGGCAGCTTCGTCACCAGGCAGGATGAGCTGCTGTTCGGCATCGATGTGCTGAAGGAGGATGGCGACCGGCGGGTCTGGAACAATACCACGCCGTGGATGCGATCCCAGCTCACCACCGATGGCGAATATTATCAATACAGCTATGCGGCATACGCGCAGGCGGAGATGAAGCCGATAGAGAAGATGAACGTCGTGCTCGGCCTGCGTTACGACTGGTTCGACGTGTCTCTCGATCAGCAGCAGATCGCCGGCGGCGTGCCGACCGGCGTGGTCGATACCTTCGATAACGATCTGTCGACCTTCAGCCCCAAGCTCGGTGTTGCATATGCCCTGTCGCCGCAATATACGGTGTTCGGCAATGTCGGCAAGGGCTTCTTCCTGCCGTCCTCTTTCGACAAGTTCATGAACCCCGATCTGGATGCGGTCGATCTCGTTTCCTATGAGCTCGGTCTGCGCTTCAATCCGGTCCCGGCGCTGCGCGGATCGCTGTCGCTTTACCGCATCGACACCAAGGACGACGTTACCCGGGACGGCCCCGGCGGTCCGCTGATCAATCGGGGCGATGTCCGCCGGCAGGGTGTGGATGCGGAAGTCACCGTCCATATCACCGACGATCTGATGTTCATCGGTTCGGCTTCCTATATCGATGCCGAGTTCCAGGATTATGTTTCCGCCGGTGTGGACATGTCCGGCAACGTGCCGACGGAAGTGCCGCCTTACTTCTTTAGCGCAGGGTTCGACTATTTCAATCCCGCGCACAGCATCGGTGGGCGCCTGACCCTGAACGGCAAGGGCGAGGTATGGATGGATAACGCCAACAGCTTCCGCTACGGTTCCTATACGTATGCGGATGCCCAGGTCTATTACCTCAACGGTCCATACACGCTCGATCTCAAGTTCAGCAATATTACCGACGAACGTTATGCCGAGTATGTTTTCTCCGGCACCGCGCCGGGATCGCAGCGCTATGGGCCGTCGCGTCCGTTCAATGTGATGGTGACGCTGAAAGCGGAATTCTGATTTCAGCCTTGATCGATGACCCCGGCGTCATGCCGGGGTCTTTC
>CAYLYS010000007.1:37845-50981 GCA_964388175.1 uncultured Chromatiales bacterium
GTGACGGTTTCAGCGCGGTCTGCTGCCATATGGGCCGCGCTGGCTGCGGGGCTGATGGGTTGCGGGGGCGGGTCCGGCGAAAAATCCGATGAGATCAGTACGCTCATTTTTGCGCGTCCCAGCGAGCCGGAGTGGCTCAATCCGGTTGCGGGCCATCAGCATCCCGATGCGGACGTTGCGCTGTTCCGCGGTCTGTTCAGGCTGAACGAACACAACCAGTTGGTTCCGGATATGGCAAGCGACTGGAGCGTATCGGCAGACGGTCTGGTCTACACCATCGCGCTGCGCCCTGATGTGCGCTGGCACGATGGCGTTCCCTTCACGGCGCATGACGTCAAATTCACCATCGAGACGATCCTCAATCCGCGCAGTCACAGCGGCCTGCGGCCGCAGCTCAAGGAGATCGAGCGCGTGGAGATCGTGGATGATCTGACCGTGCGCATCGTGCTGTCCACGCCGCTGTCCTCATTGCCGATCAAGCTCAAGGCGGGGATCATTCCGCGCCATGCCCTCGAGGGCAAGGATTTCAACACCGATCCGTTCAGCCATGATTCACCGGTCGGTACCGGACCTTTCAAATTCGGTGCAAGAAAGCGGGGGGAATATTTTCTGTTTACCGCGAACCCGGATTACTACGGCGAGGGACCGCGGGTGGATCGGCTGATCTACAAGTTCCTGCCCGATCCGAATGTCCGCCTGATACAGCTCATCAAGGGCGAGGTGGATGTCACCCGGCTCAATCCCAAGGATGTGGCGGCGGTCAGGGACAATCCCGATATCGAAGTGCGCGTGCTCGACAGCGCCGATTTCCGGGTCATGATGTTCAATTCGAATTTTCCCCTGTTCCAGGACGTGAGAGTACGCCGCGCCATCCAGTATGCGACCGATCGCCAGGCGCTGGTCGACGGCGTTCTGCTCGGCTACGGCATTCCCGCCTACGCGCCCTTGCAGATGCTCGAACTGTCGGATCCCGATATCCCGGTTTTCGATAACGATCCGCAGGCTGCTGCTGCATTGCTGAGAGAGGCCGGATGGACACCGGGAGCCGACGGAATTCTGGTCAAGGACGGTGTACGCCTGTCGTTTCCCCTGGTTGCCGCTGCCAATGATCCCGTTCGCCAGGATCTCGCCACCATGCTGGCCGCGCAGTTGCGGCGGGTGGGCATAGAGGTCCAGGTCAAGGTCAAGGACTGGAAGGCTTTCACCATATCCGACGAACCCGCCGTGATCATCGGCGGCGGCTATGCCGATGATGCGGACGGCAATCTGTATCGCTATTTTTCCAGCCGTGTCGGCAGCGAGGGCACCAATTTCAGCAATTATCGCAACGAACGCGTCGATCAGTTGCTGGAAGAAGCCCGAAACGAACTCGATCCGGCGCGCCGCACGCAGATTTACCGCGATCTGCAGCGTGAACTGGTCATGGATCCGCCCTTCAATTTCCTGATCTACCAGCAGCACATTTACGGTGTGCGCAAGGAGCTGTCCGGATTCCGGTCGCGGCTGGTCGGCCACGGCACCAGTCCGCTGTGGAACGTCGAGGAATGGGTTCGCGATGGCGGGTTCAGGCAGATAGAGCTGGATGCGGGCCTGTCCACCGGCAGCGTCGGCGCGATACCGCATGCGCATGAAGACGGCGAAGAGCACGGGCATGGCCACACGCACGACGGCGATGAGCACTGAGCAGGCCGCCGCATGCATCCACTGATTGATGTTGATGGTATGTTTCAGGTGTTCACGGCATGTTGAGATTCCTCGCATTGCGCCTGCTGGGCGTCATTCCTCAGCTGGTGCTGGTCAGCATATTGGCCTTCATCGTCATGAAGGCGGCGCCCGGTGATCCGGTAGGCAGCCTGGCCGGCGGCACCGAGCACATGACGCGGGCGGATCATGCCCGTGTCAGCAGCAATCTCGGGCTCGATCAACCGCTCTATGTCCAGTACGGCCTTTGGCTGGGGCGCATGGCGCAAGGCGATTGGGGCCACTCCGTCAAGGACGGCCGGGCGGTTTCCGGCATTCTGATCTATGGCCTGGTCAACACGATGACCATCGTCGCCTGCGTGTGGGTGCTGATGATTTCCTGCGCCATGCTGCTGGGATACTGGGCCGGCAGTCGACCGCATACGACGGCGGACTATCTGGTCAGTGGCTTTTCCACATTGAGTTTCGCCATTCCGCCGTTCTGGCTGGGTTTGATGCTGATCCTGATCTTTTCCGTCGTGCTCGATCTTTTCCCGTCGTCCGGCATCGCGACGATCGGTGAGGATACGCTGGCGGACCGGCTGCATCACCTCGCGCTGCCGGTAGCCACGGTGTTTCTGACGCATATCGGTCCGTACATCCGCCTGGTCAGGTCGAGCGTGCGCGATACCCTGTCATCGGGTTTCGTGCGCGCGGCGCGCGCCCGCGGGCTCGGTCAGTGGACGGTGATATCCCGTTACCTGATGCCGAATGCGCTCGGGCCTTTCATCACCTGGGCCGGTTTTTCCTTCCCTCTGCTGGTGGGCGGCATCTTTGTGGTGGAGTGGGTGTTCAGTTGGCCCGGACTGGGCCGCCTGTTTTTGCAATCGGCCATGTCGCGGGATTACCCGGTGCTGATGGGATGCGTGATCGTGGTCTGTATCCTGGTCATCGTCGGCAACCTGCTGGCCGATTGTCTGGCGGCAGCATTCCAGCCGAAGCTGAGGAGGTCGCATGGCGCTTGACAGGGCGATCGATGACGGGGCAATGGCACGCTCCGCGTCGCTGTTCGGTTCCTTCCGCCATCACCGTCTCGCCATGCTCGGCCTGGTGATGCTGGCGGGGATCATTGTGTTGTCCCTGCTGGGTCCGCTGTTCGCGCCCGATCCGCACCAGACGAACATCGGCAGCATATATGCACCGCCATCGCTGCAGCATCTGTTCGGGACCGATCATCTCGGGCGCGATCTGTTCTCCCGTGTGCTTGCCGGCGGCCAGCTTTCGCTGCTGGTGGCGCTGCTGGCGACGCTGATGGCGGGCGTGCTTGGCATCGTTTACGGACTGGTGAGCGGCATGGGGCCACGCTGGCTCGACCACATCATGATGCAACTGCTCGATACGCTGCTTTCCATCCCGGTCATCCTGATCGTGATCCTGATACAGGCGACCGGTGAATTGAGCCTGATGAAAATCACCGTCGCGATCGCGCTGGTCAGCTGGATGGGGACCGCGCGCATCGTTCGCGCCGAGTGCCTTCGCCTGATGAGCAGTGATTTCATCCGCGCCGCCCTTGCCGCCGGAGCCGATCGCCTCTGGCTGGTGTCCCGTCATCTGCTGCCCAATATCGCGGCGCCTCTGCTGGTGGTGCTGACGGTGAGCGTGGGCCAGGCGATCATCCTCGAGTCGACGCTGAGTTTTCTCAATCTCGGCGTGCCGGCGACGGTGCCGAGCTGGGGAAACCTGCTCGGCAACGGGCTCAGCGCCGCATTGAACGGCGCCTGGTGGAGCGTGTTTTTCCCGGGATTGATGATCGTCGCCGCCGTTCTGTCCATCAATCTCATCGGCGACGGTTTGAGCGATATCGCCGATCCTCGAAATAGAATGGGGAAATAGAATGGGGAAGAGGATGAGACGGTCATGATGATTCGGATCGACGATCTGAGTGTGGATTACGCGCTGTCGCAGGGGTGTCTGCGCGCCGTCGACAGCGTCAGTCTCGCGCTTGCCGATGGTGAGGCTCTCGGTATCGTGGGGGAGAGCGGCTCGGGCAAGAGCACGCTCGCTGCCGCCGTGCTGGGACTGCTCGATGCCTCCGGCCGCATCGTCGGCGGCGGCATCCGTTTCCGCGAGCGCGACATGGCATCGTTTACCGCGACCGAATGGCGTACGGTTCGCGGCCGGCAGATCGGCGCGATCTTCCAGTCGCCCCAGGATTCCTTCAACCCCGCGCGAACCATCGGCCGGCATTTCGAGGAAGCCCTGCGCGCGCATTTCGCGCTGACGGCCGCCACTGCGAGGAAACGGGCGCTCGCGGCGCTCGATCTGGTGCAGATGCCGCGCGCGAGCGAAATCATGCAGAACTACGCCTTCGAGTTGAGCGGCGGCATGTGCCAGCGCGCGGCGCTGGCATTGGCGCTGGCCCTGGAGCCGGAGCTGCTCATCGCCGACGAGCCCACGTCCTCGCTCGACCTGCTGGCCCAGGTCGAAATCGCGCGGCTGCTGGAAGATCTGCGGCAGAGGCTGCGTCTTTCGATGATGGTGATCAGCCATGACATGGGCCTGATCGGCCGTCTCACCGACCGCGTGGCGGTCATGCACCGCGGACGCGTGGTCGAGGCCGGCGCGACGAGAGCGGTTTTCATGAAACCGGCGCATGCCTATACGGACAGGCTGCTGTCCTCGATCATCGGCCTGGAGCGCAATGCCGGTGCGAGCGCTGAATCCGTTCCGGCAGGAGCATGGTCATGACCGCTCCCGTTGTTCGCCTCGAAGGCGTGAACAAGCGTTATCGCACGGTCGGACGCTACTTCGGCGGCGCGCGCTCGGAAGTGCATGCGGTGCAGGGCGTCTCGCTCGAAATCCATGCCGGGCAGGCGTTCGGTCTGGTGGGTGAAAGCGGCTCGGGCAAGAGCACGCTGGCGCGCATGATCATGGGGCTGGAGCAGGCGTCTTCCGGGACGGTCGAAGTCAACGGCATGCGTCTGCCGGCCCGCGGCGCCGGCGCGCGTATCGAGCTGTGCCGCAGCGTGCAGATCGTGTTCCAGGATCCTTACGGATCGCTCGATCCGATGATGACGATCGGCGCCAGCATCGAGGAGCCGCTGACCAATCTCACCGCGCTGCAGCGGTCGGCGCGCAAGGACGCGGTCATGGCCCTGCTGCACGATGTCGGTCTGCCGGAACGCATGTACGATGCCTATCCTTTCCAGCTCAGCGGCGGGGAAAGGCAGCGCGTGTGCATTGCCCGCGCGCTGGCGCCGAAGCCACGTATCGTCATCTGCGATGAGCCGGTGTCCTCACTCGACAAATCGATACAGGCCCAGATCCTCGATCTGTTTCAGGATCTGCAGCGCAAGCACGGTCTGACCTATCTGTTCATCTCCCACGATCTCGCGGTGATCAATCGCTTGTGCGACGAGGTGGCGGTGATGTACCGCGGACGTCTGGTGGAGCGGGGGCCGCGTTCCCAGGTGCTGTTCGAGCCGCAGCATGTCTATACCCGGTCGCTGGTGGAGGCGGCGAGGTATTTTCTCGAAGGAATTCCGCGCTTGCGCGCAGGCTGACAGCCGGGCTCGGCATGGACCGGGTCTTTTTCGACCCTCAGTAGGAAGAATGTTGACATCATCCTATTTAATGGTTTAAGATCTTTTCGTCATTACCCCTACGCTGTTCCAAGGTTGTGACAGGGATCGTGGGTTGGGCACAGGGATGTGCCACTGGTCTCTTGAGTACAGTTGCTCTTGTTCAAATCTCTCCTCATCTCCCTCTGAACCGCGCCGGCACCCGGCGCGGTCTTTTTTCAATGTCCGCCTTCGACGACCTGACGCTGGAATGATTCGAACATCAGCAGCGACCACAGCACGGCGCTGTGCTCGCGCCGGCCCGATGTGTGTTCCTGGATCAGGCGCTCGACCTGGGCCATGTCGAACAGACCGGTTTCGCGCAGGCGGCCGCCGGTCAGCGCCTGGCGCAGGCGTGCGCGCATGGGGCCGCGGAACCAGGCCGAGATCGGCACCGCGAAACCCATTTTCCGGCGATAGAGAATCTCATTGGGCAAGTGCGGCTCCAGCGCGCGCTTGAAGATGTATTTTCCTTCGCTGCCTTTCAGCTTCAGCTCCGGCGGCAGACCGGCGATCCAGCCGACGAATTCATGGTCGAGAATGGGTACGCGCACTTCGAGCCCGTGCGCCATGCTGGCGCGATCGACCTTGGTGAGGATGTCGCCCGGCAGATAGGTTTTGTAATCGAGATACTGGATCCGCGACAGCGGATGATCGGGCGCGCTGTCGAGGTGCGCACGGAATACTTCCTTGGCGCCGTAGCCGCCGAGCCGGCGCCGCATCTCCGGTGAGTAGAGCCGTGCGCGCTGCTGCTCGGAGGTGATCGACACGCTGTGCAGATAGCCTTCCGCGGTATCGCGCGCCAGCGCTTCGAGCGTCGCCTTGGCGCGCAGCACCTTCGGCGCCCAGTCGAGCTTGGGATAGATGCCGCCGAGCAGACCGAACAGCGGCCGGCGCAGGCCCGCCGGCAACAGGTTGCGCATGCGCTCTTCGTGCAGATGCCAGCGGTAGCGGCGGTAGCCGGCGAGGCCTTCGTCGCCGCCGTCGCCGGACAGCGCCACGATCACGCGCTTGCGCGCCAGCTCGCAGACGCGATAGGTCGGCAGCGCCGAGCTGTCGGCGAAGGGTTCGTCGTAGATGTTCGCCAATTGGTCGATGAGGCTGAAATCATCGGGGTTGACGCGCTCGACGTGGTGATTGGTGTGGTAGCGTTCGGCAACCTGCGCCGCGTAGGCCGCTTCATCGTAGGCAGGGTCGCCGAAAGAGATCGAGCAGGTGTTGACCGGATCGGGCGACAGGCCCGCCATCAGGGCAACGACCGCGCTCGAGTCGACGCCGCCGGAGAGGAAGGCGCCGAGCGGCACCTCGGCGACCAGACGGATGCGCACCGCTTCGCGCAGGCGCTCGACCAGTTCCTCGCGCGCGGCGGCTTCGTCACGGATGCCATTGTCCTTGAACACGACATCCCAGTAGCGCCGCGGCGCCGGCAGCGTTTCGCCGCGGCGCACGGTCAGGGTGTGTCCCGGCGGCAGCTTGTGGATGCCGGCGAAAATGGTGCGCGGATCGGGCACGTAACCGAAGGCGAAATAGTCTTCGACGGCTTGCGGATCGAGCTCGCGCCGCAGGCTCGGATCGGCCAGCAGTGATTTCAGTTCGGAGGCGAACAGCAGGCGGCCGTCGGCGGTGAGCGCGTAGTGGAATGGTTTGACGCCGAGACGGTCGCGCGCGATGAACAGCGTCTGCGCGGCGCGGTCCCACAGCGCAAAGGCAAACATGCCGCGGAAATGATCGACGCAGCGTTCGCCCCATTCCTTCCAGGCGTAGAGGATCACCTCGGTGTCGCAGTGCGTGCGGAAACGATGGCCGGCGGCGGCGAGACGCTGCATCAGATCGGGGAAATTGTAGATCTCGCCGTTGTAGACCAGCACCAGCGAACCGTCCGCGCTGTGCATCGGCTGCTGCCCGCTCGACAGATCGATGATGGACAGGCGGCGATGGGCGAGGCCGACGCCGGGCTCGGTGTGGATGCCGCCTTCATCGGGCCCGCGATGGAACTGCAGCTCGTTCATGCGCGCGAGCAGCGCTTCGTCGATCGGCCGCTGTCCACGGGTGTCGAAAATTCCGGCAAGACCGCACATAGTCATTCCTTGTCTGGTGATCGTCGACCGAACGCGGCCTGTCGGCCTCAGCGGCGGGGGAGCGTTGCGTCTTCGGGCGTAAGTATAAGTATTTCAGTAGTATATCGTCCATCGCGCTGGGCCCTGAAGCGCTGTAACAGAACTGTCACAATTCGGACATAAAATCGTCACACAATTCGCACCGGCATGGTTCCGGTAGTTCCGGGTCAGGCCATCCGTCCGACGCACGCGCAGAAGAAACGAAGACGATGCTGAAAAAAAACCTGCTCGGTGCGTGCGCTCTCTTCGCTGCGGCGATGAATCTCGCCCAGGCCAGCGGAACCGGAACCGCGACCCAGGTCGATCCGGCGCTGCCCGATTACCAGCGCGTTGCCGGCGTCTCCGGCAACCTCACCTCGATCGGCTCGGATACCCTGAACAATATGATGACGCTGTGGGCGGAAACCTTTCAGGCCCGCTACCCCAGCGTCAATGTCCAGGTACAGGGTGCCGGCAGTTCCACCGCGCCGCCGGCGCTGACCGAGGGCACCGCCAACCTCGGCCCCATGAGCCGGGCGATGAAGCAGGGGGAAATCAGGGCATTCGAGGAGCGCCATGGCTATGCACCGACGCCGGTGCGCGTCGCCATCGACATGCTCGCGGTTTTCGTCCATCGCGACAATCCCCTGGCCGGTCTCACCATTCCCCAGCTCGATGCGATCTTTTCGGCGACGCGCCGTTGCGGCGGCGCGGAGGACGTCACGCGCTGGGGCCAGCTCGGCCTCGCCGGCGCCTGGGGACGGCGCGATTTCTCGCTCTACAGTCGCAACGCCGTGGCCGGCACCTATGGCTATTTCAAGGAGCGCGCGCTCTGCGATGGTGATTTCAAGCCGTCCATCAATGAACAGCCGGGATCGGCGTCGGTGGTGCAGGGGGTGTCGGAATCGATCAACGGCATCGGTTATGCCGGCATCGGCTATATCACCTCGGGCGTGCGCGCCGTGCCGCTGGCCTACGATGAGGACGAGCCCTACGTCGTCCCCAGTGCGGAGAATGCGGCCGAGTATCCCCTGGCCCGCTTTCTATATATATACGTCAACAACCATCCGACCCGCGGCATGCAGCCGCTGGAGCGGGAATTCGTACGCCTGATGCTGTCCCGGCCGGGGCAGGAAGTGGTGGTGAGGGACGGCTACATCCCGCTGCCGGCGGTGCTGGTCGAGCGCCAGCTCAGGCAGCTCGGCCTGGATTGATCGGCCTGAGTTGATCGGCCGGGAGTAATCGGCCTGGAGTAATCAGCCGGGAGTAATCGGGAATTAACCGGGACTGGCCGGGCAGATGGCCGGCGCGGCACGCCGGATCGGCGGCTGCGCGGGGACGGCATTCAGGATCAGGAAGGGCAGAGGATCGATGAGATGAGTACGGAGCATCCGCTGCTGAGCGGTTCCAGCCTGCACGACGAGGCGGCGCGCAAGCGCTTGTACCGCTGGCGCCGCTTCAAGGATCTGCTGTCGCGCTACGTCGTCGGCATCGGCGGCATCAGTGTCATCATCTCGCTGACGCTGATCTTCGTTTATCTGTTTTCCGAAGTCGTCCCGATGCTGATGCCGCCGTCAGTGAAGCAGGTGGCCGAATACCCGGTGCCGGGCGAGGGGCGGACCATCGCGCTGTCGATGGATCGCTTCCGTACCGTCGGCTTTCGTCTCGCCGATGACGGCAGCGCCCGTTTCTTCCGTCCGGACAGCGGCGAGATCCTGGAGCACCGTGAGCTGCCGATACCGCCCGGCGCCAGTCTGACCGCGGATGCGGCGGGCGAGCCGCGTACCCATCTGCATGCCCTCGGCCTGTCCAACGGCCAGGCCATCGTGGTGCGACAGGAATACACCGACAGTTTCCCCGCCGGCGAACTGGTGGTGGTGCCGGGCCTGACTTTTCCGCTCGGCGCCGAGGTGATCGCCATCGACCCGCAGGGCCGCGCGCTGCATGCCGTCGGCGTGCAGCAGGGGCCACGCGGCTTCGCCGTCGCCGCCGCCACCGAAGACGGCCGCCTGCTGTTGCAGGTCTATCGCGCCCGCACCAATTTTCTCACCGACGAGACCGTGCTGACGCGCAGCGAGCACGAGCTGACGCCACCGCCGTTCCCCGCCAGCCGGATCCTGATCTCGATCACGCTGCAGGAAATGATCGTCGGCGACCGCAACGGCAATCTGCATTATTACGACATCTCGCGCCCCGCCCAGGCGCGCCTGGTGCAGAGCCAGCGCGTGTTCGACCGGACCGGCGTCGGCGTGAGTGCGCTCGCTTATCTGCTCGGCACGGTTTCCGTCATCGTCGGCGGCTCGGACGGTTCGGTGCAGCAGTGGTTCCCGGTGCGCGACGACAAGAACCAGCGTCACCTGACGCTGATCCGCGAATTCCAGCGCCAAGCCGCGGCCATCACCTACATCGCGCCGGAATATACGCGCAAGGGTTTCGCCACCGGCGACAGCGCCGGCAACATCGCGCTGCACTTCCCGACCTCGCACCGTTCCCTGCTGCGCGAAAAAGTGTCCGCCCATGCCATCGCCGAAGCGCTGATCGCGCCGCGCAACAACGGCATGTTCGTGATCGATACCGCCGGCGTGCTGCGCTATTTCGATGTCAGCAACGAGCATCCGGGTTTTTCGCTGTCGGCCTTGTGGAGCCGGGTCTGGTATGAAGGGCGCGAGCGCCCGGAGTTCGTCTGGCAGTCTTCCTCGGCCACCGATGAATTCGAGCCCAAGTACAGCCTGGTGCCGCTGACGATCGGCACGTTCAAGGGCGCTTTCTACGCCATGCTGTTCGCCATGCCGCTGGCGATCATGGGCGCGGTGTATTCGGCCTATTTCATGTCGCGGCGCATGCGCGGCATCACCAAGCCGACGATCGAGATCATGGAGGCCTTGCCGACCGTGATTCTCGGTTTCCTCGCCGGCCTGTGGTTCGCGCCCTATATCGAGCGTCATCTGCCGGCGGTGTTTTCCATCCTGGTGCTGATGCCGCTCGGCTGCCTCGCCGCCGCCTTCACCTGGTCGCGGCTGTCGGCGCGGCTGCGCGAACGCGTCGGTCCGGGCTGGGAAGCCGCGCTGCTGATCCCGGTGGTGCTGTTCATCGGCTGGCTGTGCGTGACGCTGAGCCCGTGGCTGGAAGTGTGGTTCTTCGGCGGCGACATGCGGCAATGGATAACCGATATCGGTATCAACTACGACCAGCGCAACGCCATGATCGTCGGTGTCGCCATGGGCTTCGCCGTCATTCCCACCATCTATTCGATCGCCGAGGATGCGGTGTTCAACGTGCCCAGGCATCTCACCCAGGGTTCGCTGGCGCTCGGCGCGACCACCTGGCAGACGGTGACGCGGGTCGTATTGCTGACGGCGAGCCCGGGCATCTTCGCCGCGGTCATGATCGGGTTCGGTCGCGCCGTCGGCGAAACCATGATCGTGCTGATGGCCACCGGCAACAGCCCGGTGGTCAATTTCAACATCTTCGAAGGCCTGCGCACGCTGTCGGCGAACATCGCGGTGGAAATGCCGGAGGCGGAATTCGGCGGCACGCATTACCGCATCCTGTTCCTGTCGGCGCTGGTGCTGTTCGTATTTACTTTCGTCATGAATACGCTGGCTGAAGTGGTGCGGCAGAAACTGCGCCGCAAGTACGCTTCCATCTGAGCGCCCCCGAGCCCCAAACGGCGTCGCAGGCAGAATCGAGACCGGAGTCGAAACCGATGTTCAAGAAATGGGTCAACAGCGGCGCTCCCTGGATCTGGCTCAATGCCAGCGCCGTGGCGATCTGCCTGGTGATGGTGGTCGGTCTGCTGCTGCTGATCGCGGTGCGCGGGCTCGGCCATTTCTGGCCGGCGGCGGTGATGGAAGCCTGGTATGAACCGCCGGGCAGCGAGCGCGTGCGGGTGCTGGGCGAGGTGGCGAACGTCGAAACGGTGACCGCCGCCGTGGTGCGCGATGCCGGCATGCCGGTGCCGGCCGATGCCGGCCTGGTCGACAGGATACTGCTCAAGCACGGCAACCGCGATATCGGCGGACGTGATTTTCGCTGGTACGTCGAACCCTATCTCAGCGCGTCCGTCTGGCCCGAGGACGTGGTGGTCGTGGAGCGCATGGAGTGGGGGAATTTCTACGGTTACCTGCGTGGGCTGAAGGAAGACGGTCGCCTGATCGCCGAAGGCATGGCGGCGCGCGAAGCCGCGCGCGAGCGCATCGAGCGCGTCGATCAGTTACGCGATCGCATCCGCCATATCGAACGCCACGAGATCGGTAAACTCAACAAGGACATCGAAGGACTGCGCCTCGAACAGCGGCGGCACGAACTCGCCGGCACGCTCGATGCCGCGGTGGAGGCCGATCTGGCACAGCGCCGCGCCGGGTTCGAACAGGAATACGCCAGCCATGAACGGCAGCGCCAGGCCTTGCTGCGCGAGATGAAGCGCGACGCACTGGTCGCGGAAACCATGGACGGCCGCACGGTGGAGATCGTCTTTGCCGATATCGTGCAGGTCTACCTGCCGAACGCCATGAGCGTGGCGCAGAAGCTCGGCCTCTATGCCCATAATCTTGCCGTTTTCGTCGGCGGCCATCCGCGTGAGGCGAACACCGAAGGCGGCATCTTCCCGGCCATCTTCGGTACCGTGATGATGGTCATCCTGATGTCCATCATCGTCACGCCGATCGGCGTACTGGCCGCCATCTATCTGCGCGAATACGCCAAGCAGGGCGCTCTGGTGCGCATCATCCGCATCTCGGTCAACAATCTCGCCGGCGTGCCGTCGATCGTCTTCGGCGTCTTCGGCCTCGGTTTCTTCGTCTACTGGATGGGCGGCAGCATCGACCGTCTGTTTTACCCGGAAGCGCTGCCGGCGCCGACTTTCGGTACGCCGGGGCTGATCTGGGCTTCGCTGACGCTGGCGCTGCTCACGCTGCCGGTGGTGATCGTGGCGACGGAGGAAGGGCTCACGCGCATCCCGCGCGCGGTGCGCGAAGGTTCGCTGGCGCTCGGCGCCACCAAGGCCGAAACCCTGTGGCGCGTGGTGGTGCCGATGGCGGCGCCGGCGATGATGACCGGACTCATCCTGGCGGTGGCGCGCGCCGCCGGCGAGGTTGCGCCGCTGATGCTGGTCGGTGTGGTCAAGCTCGCGCCCACCCTGCCGGTGGACGGCGAGTTCCCCTTCCTGCACCTGGAACGGAAATTCATGCATCTCGGCTTCCATATCTTCGACGTCGGCTTCCAGAGCCCCAACGTGGAAGCCGCGCGACCGCTGGTTTACGCCACGGCGCTGATGCTCGTCATTCTGATCATCATCCTCAATCTGGCCGCGGTCGCCATCCGCAACCGGCTGCGCGAAAAATACAAGAGCGACTCTGACTAGGCCCTATGAACACCGGAGCAGGCAATGAACGATAGCGAAACGGGCGCCCCCGCCATGACCCATGGCATGAGTCGTCAGTACTTCGAGAATCAGAGCGAGCGCAAGAAGCTCAACATCAGGTACGAGGAGCCCTGTCTCGAAGTGCGTGACCTGAAGCTGTATTATGGCGACGACATCGCGCTGAAAAGCGTGTCGATGAAGATCCCCAAGCGCCGGGTGACCGCTTTCATCGGGCCGTCCGGCTGCGGCAAGTCGACGCTGCTGCGCTGTTTCAACCGCATGAACGATCTCATCGACACCTGCCGCATCGAAGGCGAGATCCTGCTCGACGGGCAGAACATCTACGACCGCGCGGTCGACGTCGCCGAGTTGCGCCGC
>CAYLYS010000007.1:50991-58760 GCA_964388175.1 uncultured Chromatiales bacterium
CGACGCGGCGGCGCAGCTCGGCGACGTCGGCATGGTGTTTCAGAAGCCGAACCCCTTTCCGAAGACCATCTACGAGAACGTCGCCTACGGCCTGCGCCTGCAGGGCATCAAGGATCGCTCCACCCTGGACAATGTGGTCGAGCGTTCGCTCAAGGGGGCGGCGCTGTGGGACGAGGTGAAGGGGCGTCTGCACGAGAACGCCTTCGGCCTGTCGGGCGGGCAGCAGCAGCGTCTGGTGATCGCCCGCGCCATCGCCATCGAGCCCGAAGTGATCCTGCTCGATGAGCCGGCGTCCGCCCTCGATCCGATTTCCACCGCCAAGATCGAAGAACTGATCTATCAGCTCAAGGACCGCTACACCATCGTCATCGTCACCCACAGCATGCAGCAGGCGGCGCGCGTTTCCGATTACACCGCTTATATGTATCTGGGGGAACTGGTAGAGTTTGAAGATACATTGTCCATATTCACCAATCCTAGCCGTAAGGAGACCGAGGATTACATCACCGGTCGCTACGGCTGAGCAGACGAGAGGACGTCATCATGGATACTGAAAACCGCGCACTGGGTAAACACATATCGCAGCGCTTCAACACGGAGCTGGAGGGTCTGCGCACTCGCGTCTTGTCGATGGGCGGTCTGGTCGAACAGCAGGTGGCGGACGCGGTGACGGCATTCGTGAATGCGGACCTCGGGCTTGCCGAGCAGGTTGTCGCGAACGACATGCGGATCAACGGCATGGAAGTGGCGATCGACGAGGAGTGCACGCAGGTGATCGCGCGCCGGCAGCCGACGGCGAGCGATCTTCGCCTGATCGTGGCCGTGATCAAGACCATCACGGACCTCGAGCGGATGGGTGACCTGGCGGAACGGATCGCGCGCATCGCACTGCACATCGCGGATCAGGACCGGGCGCGCCGCGGCAGCCATTACGACGAAATCCGGACGATGGGCGTGCACGTGACATCGATGGTTCGCGACACGCTGGACGCCTTCGCGCGCTTCGACGTGGAGGCGGCGCTGCAGGTGCCGCGCAACGACCTGGCGGCGGACCGCCAGTACGAGAGCATCATGCGCCAGCAGATCACGTTCATCATGGAGGATCCGCGCTCGATCAGCCGCTGCCTGGACGTGATGTGGGCGGCGCGCTCGCTGGAGCGGATAGGCGATCACGCGCGCAACATCTGCGAGTACATCATCTACCTGGTGAAGGGTAAGGATGTGCGCCACATCAGCATCGAGGAGATGGAGCAGGCGGCGAGAGGCGCGCCGCGTTAACGGCCACTGCCGATCTCACTGCCGGATCCCATAACCGGTCCCATCATCGATTACAGTCCCGATCACCGTATTGCCGCGGTCGCCCGGCGTCATCAGCCGGGCGACCGCTTCGTTTCCCACCCTGATTTCCCTGCCTTTTCCCGCGCCGGCAGCGTGCCTGCCCCGCTGCAGCGGATGGCGGGGCGATGCACGGCCCCTTGTCATATTAGTGACATGGTCCGGCAATGTTCCTGACACATATCCTCCGCATACTCTCGGGCAGATTCGAGGTGGCGTGAGGCTGGCATGCCTGCGCGCCGTCCGCGACGGATTCACCGCAAATCGTGTCAGGAGGAGTTACCCCATGTCCTTGCCCCGTTTCAACAAGCTCGCCATCGCTACCTGCGCCGGCCTGGCGCTGTCCGCGAACGCGATGGCGCGCGACACCATCCAGGCCGCCGGTTCATCCACCGTGCTGCCTTTCGCCTCGATTGCGGCCGAAGAGTTCGGCAACAGCTTCGCCCAGTTTCGCACCCCGGTGATCGGTTCGGGCGGCACCGGCGGCGGCATGCGCCAGTTCTGCGCCGGCGTCGGCACCGACACCATCGACATCGCCAATGCCTCGCGCGCCATCAAGAGCGACGAGCAGAAGGTGTGCCAGGACAACGGCGTGAAGCAGGTCATCGAGGTCAAGTTCGGCTATGACGGCATCGTCTTCGCCTCGCGCGCCGATTCCGGTTCTTTCGCACTGGAGCCGCGTCACGTGTTCCTGGCGCAGGCGGCACGGGTGCCGCAGAACGGCAAGATCGTCGCCAATCCCTATACGCACTGGAACCAGATCGATCCCTCGTTGCCGCAGCAGGAGATCGTGCTCGCCATCCCGGCCAAGAACCACGGCACGCGCGAGGTCTATGATCTCAACGTGGTGCAGGAAGGCTGCAAGGGTTTCTCCGAAGTGAAGGCGATGGAGAAGAAGGAAGCCGAAACCTTCTGCGGCACACTGCGCACCGATGGCCGCATCGTCGAGATCGCCGGCGACTACACCGAGACGCTGGCACGCCTGCAGGCGCAGCGCGATGCGATCGGCGTCTTCGGTCTGAGCTTCTATGAGGCCAATCGCGATCGTCTGAAGGTCGCCAGCGTGTCGGGCGTCGTGCCTTCGGTCGACACCATCCTCGCCGGCAAGTATCCGGTTTCGCGCCCGATCTTCTTCTACATCAAGGGTGATCACATCGGCGTGGTGCCCGGTCTGCAGGAATTCGCGCTCTACTTCGTCAGCGAGGCCGTGTCCGGTTTCGGCAGTCCGCTGGAAGAAGCCGGCCTGATTCCGCTGTCCGACGACGAGCGCGCGAAGGTCACTGCCGACGTGCGTGCCCGCAAGTCGGTGTATTGATCATCCGCCGTATATACAGATATCCAGAGTCCGCTGTGACGCCTCCCTCCGTCGGGAGGGAGGCGATCCGGCAGCGAAACCGACAGTCTGCAAGCGATGAATAATCTGACGCTGGTTCTGATTCTGCTCGGCCTGATGATCCTGTTCTATCAGGTCGGCCTGATGCGCAGCCGCCGCTTCGCGGTCGCCGGCATGCAGGGCGGTATCAGGATGCATTCACGGCCGCAGCATCACGGCGTGGTGATGGCGCTGTGGGTCGGTGGTCCCGCGCTGCTGTTGCTGATCGCCTGGCGGATCTTCTCGCCCGGGATCATCGAGTCCAGCCTTGCCGGGGAACTGCTGTCGATGCAGCCCGGTCTGTCCGGCGAAGAGCTGCGTGTCGCCATGCGCCGCATCGCCAGTCTGGCCGCGGGCAGCGGTCTGGTGCTCGGCACGAGCGAGTGGGAAGTGGCGGCCGCCGAACGCCTCAAAGCCATGCAGTCCACCAGTCTGTGGATTCTCACCGCACTGTGCTCCGGTCTGATCGCGCTCGGCCTGCTGTTCAGCTTCCGTCGCATGAGCCCGGACCTGCGTGCGCGCAACCAGATCGAGCGCGTGGTGCAGATTCTGCTGCTGCTCAGTTCCGGCATCGCCATCCTGACCACGATCGGCATCGTGCTGTCGATGGTCGGCGAAGCCATGCGTTTCTTCACCTTCATTCCGCCGACCGAGTTCCTGTTCGGTTCGGTGTGGCAGCCGGTTTTCCACGTCACCGAAACCAGCGGCTACGGCCAGTACGGCATGCTGCCGCTGATCGGCGGCACGGTGCTGGTCGCCGGTATCGCGTTGCTGGTCGCCATCCCTGTCGGGCTGATGGCGGCGGTCTACCTGTCCGAATATGCGCCGGCCTGGGTGCGTAACTTCGCCAAGCCGACGCTCGAAGTGCTGGCCGGTATTCCGACCATCGTTTACGGCGTCTTCGCACTGATCACCGTCGGTCCTTTCCTCGCCGGGCTTGGTGAGCTGATCGGCATCAATATCCGCGCGACTTCGGCGCTCACCGCCGGTCTGGTCATGGGCGTGATGCTGATCCCGTTCATCTCCTCGCTCTCGGACGACATCATTACCCAGGTGCCGCGCGCGCTGCGCGACGGTTCGCTCGGTCTGGGCGCAACGCGTTCGGAAACCATACGCCGGGTCGTGCTGCCGGCGGCGCTGCCGGGCATCGCGGGTGCGGTGCTGCTGGCCGCCAGCCGCGCCGTCGGCGAAACCATGATCGTGGTGCTGGCGGCGGGCAACGCGCCGGTGCTGACCGCCAATCCTTTCGAAGCGGTTTCGACCATGACCGTGTCGATCGTCAATCAGCTCACCGGAGATACCGATTTCACCGGGCCGCAGTCGCTGGTGGCGTTCGCGCTCGGGCTGACGCTTTTCCTGATCACCCTGGTGCTCAACGTGGTCGCGCTGGTGATCGTGCGCAGATATCGCGAACAGTATGAGTGAAACCATGAACCAGACTGTCATCGAGAATACGGCGCCGATCGCGCCCCGCTCGCAAACCACCGATCGGGTGGCAGCCTCTCTCGCCCGTCGCCATCGCCAGGAGCGCAATTTCCGTGCCCTGGGCATCGGCGCCACGCTGTTGGGCCTGGCCTTCGTGGCGATCCTGTTCACCAATATTCTCTACAAGGGTCTTCCTTCCTTCTGGCAGGCGGCGATCACGCTGGATATCTATTTCGATCCGGCGATCGTCGATATCGAGCCGGCGCCGACGCAGGCCGCTGGTGAAAGCGACAATGATTTCCGTCAGCGCCGGGTGGAGTGGGAGAATTCGGTCGGCTTCGTCAATTTCAACCGCCTGATCCAGGAGGCGGTGAGCAAGCTCATCCCGGAAGCCGCGGATCATTCCCGCGACGCTGCGCGCCTGGTGACCAGCGGCGAACGCATCGCGCTGCGCAACCTAGTGGTGCAGGATCCGTCGATAGTCGGTCAGACGCGCCGCGTGCATCTGCTCACCGATGCCAATATCGATGTCTGGCTGAAGGGCAATATCGATCGTGATCTGCCCGATGCGCAGCAGCAGCTGAGTCCGCGTGTGCGCGCCTGGGCCGATCGGCTGTACGAAGCGGGCGATATCCGCCTGCGCTTCAGTACCGCGCTGTTCGTCAATCCGGATTCGCGTTCATCGCTCGCTTCCGCGGGTTTGCGCGGCGCCTTCATGGGTTCGCTCTACATGATGCTGATCGTCATGCTGCTGGCGGTGCCGGTCGGCGTTGCCTCGGCGATCTATCTGGAAGAATTCGCGCCGCGTAACCGCCTCACCGATATCATCGAGGTCAATATCAACAACCTCGCCGCGGTGCCGTCCATCGTCTTCGGTCTGCTGGGGGCGGCGGTATTCATCAATTACTTCAAGATGCCGTTGTCGGCGCCGGTGGTCGGCGGTCTCGTGCTCAGCCTGATGACGCTGCCGACGATCATCATCGCGACCCGTGCCACGCTCAAGGCGATACCGCCGTCGATCCGCCAGGCCGCGCTCGGCATCGGCGCTTCCAGGACGCAGTCTGTTTTCCATCACGTGTTGCCGCTGGCGATACCGGGCATTCTCACCGGATCCATCATCGGCATCGCGCAGGCGCTGGGAGAGACCGCACCGCTGCTGCTGATCGGCATGAACGCCTTCGTCGCCAGCGTGCCGGCGACGCCGTTCGATCAGTCCAACGCCTTGCCGGTGCAGATCTACCTGTGGCAGGGCAATGAACTGCGTAATTTCTTCGAAGGCAGGACGGCGGCGGCGATCGTCGTGCTTCTCGCCCTCATGCTCTCACTCAACGCGCTCGCGATCTGGCTGCGCAAACGCTTCGAAACGAGGTGGTGACCGATGAACAGCAATGTCAAAGTTTCCCTGCCGGCCACCGGAATCGCCGCGGCGACCCGTTCGCCGACTGCCGCTACCGGCCGAGTGAAGATGGAAGCCCGCGACGTGAAAGTGTTCTATGGCGACCATGAGGCTTTGCATGGCCTCTCCATGGATATCATCGAAAACGAAGTGATTTCCTTCATCGGTCCGTCGGGTTGCGGCAAGTCGACTTTCCTGCGCTGCCTCAACCGGATGAACGACACCATCGACAAGGCGCGCGTCGAGGGCAGGATCACGCTGGACGAGCGTGACATCTACGATCATTCACTGGATGTGGTGCTGCTGCGCGCCCAGGTCGGCATGGTGTTTCAGAAGCCCAATCCCTTTCCCAAGTCGATTTTTGAAAACATTGCCTATGGCCCGCGTCTGCACGGACTGGCGGAGAAGAAAGCCGACCTGACCGACATCGTCGAATCCAGCCTGCGCCGCGCGGGTCTGTGGAACGAAGTAAAGGATCGGCTCGATCAGCCCGGCACCGGTCTGTCGGGCGGTCAGCAGCAGCGGCTATGCATCGCCCGCGCCATCGCCGTCAGTCCGGAAGTGATCCTGATGGACGAGCCATGCTCGGCGCTCGATCCGATCGCGACGTCGATCATCGAAGAGCTGATCGACGAACTGAAACAGAACTTCACCATCGTCATCGTCACCCACAATATGCAGCAGGCGGCGCGCGTTTCCGACCGCACGGCGTTTTTCCACCTCGGCGATCTGGTGGAGCTGGACGAGACGGGCAATATTTTCACCAACCCCAAGGACAAGCGGACCGAGGATTACATCACCGGTCGCTTCGGTTGAGTTTATTCAAGGGATAATGCCGATGAGTGAGCAACAGGATCATATCGTCAAGAGCTACGACGAAGAACTCGGGCGCTTGCAGGGAGAGATCCTGCGCATGGGCGGGCTCGCCATGGAGCAACTACAGCTGGCCAGCCGGGCGCTGCAGGACAGCGATACCGTGCTGGCGCAGCAGGTGATCGCCGCCGACAAGCGCGTGGACGCGCTCGAGCTGGAAATCAGCAGCGATGTGCTCCGTCTGCTGGCGCGCCGTCAGCCGATGGCGACCGACCTGCGCTTCGTGCTGGCCTCGCTGCGCATCGCCGCCAGCATAGAGCGCATCGGTGACTACGCTACCAATATCGCCAAGCGCTCCCTTGCCCTGTCCGAGTCGAGATCGGCGCAGCCGGTGCATGGATTGACCGAAATGGCCGCTTATGCCGTCAACATGCTGCGTGAAGCGCTGGACGCCTATGTCCGGCGCGACACCGTTGCGGCGATGCGGGTGCGCGAGAGCGATCTGGAGCTGGACAAGCGCTACAACGGCCTGTTCCGCGAACTGCTGATCTATACCATGGAGGATGCGCGCAACATCAGCGCTTGCGCGCATCTGCTCTTCATCGCCAAGAACATCGAACGCATCGGCGATCATGTCACCAATATCGCCGAGAACATCTGGTTCCAGAGCGAGGGCGAACTTCCGGCGGAAGGGCGATCCAAGGGCGACAACACCAACATCACCCCTGTTCCCTGAACGAGAAAGGCAGGCATGGATACCGATCGTCACGCACTGGGCAAGCACATATCGCAGCGTTTCAACACGGAGCTGGAGGGTCTGCGCACTCGCGTCTTGTCGATGGGCGGTCTGGTCGAACAGCAGGTGGCGGACGCGGTGACGGCATTCGTGAATGCGGACCTCGGGCTTGCCGAGCAGGTTGTCGCGAACGACATGCGGATCAACGGCATGGAAGTGGCGATCGACGAGGAGTGCACGCAGGTGATCGCGCGCCGGCAGCCGACGGCGAGCGATCTTCGCCTGATCGTGGCCGTGATCAAGACCATCACGGACCTCGAGCGGATGGGTGACCTGGCGGAACGGATCGCGCGCATCGCACTGCACATCGCGGATCAGGACCGGGCGCGCCGCGGCAGCCATTACGACGAAATCCGGACGATGGGCGTGCACGTGACATCGATGGTTCGCGACACGCTGGACGCCTTCGCGCGCTTCGACGTGGAGGCGGCGCTGCAGGTGCCGCGCAACGACCTGGCGGCGGACCGCCAGTACGAGAGCATCATGCGCCAGCAGATCACGTTCATCATGGAGGATCCGCGCTCGATCAGCCGCTGCCTGGACGTGATGTGGGCGGCGCGCTCGCTGGAGCGGATAGGCGATCACGCGCGCAACATCTGCGAGTACATCATCTACCTGGTGAAGGGCAAGGA
>CAYLYS010000008.1:0-15071 GCA_964388175.1 uncultured Chromatiales bacterium
GCATAGCCAGCGGTCCGGGGATGTCACCCAGGGGTGACAAACCAGCCGCCCAGGGACTGCGCCCCACGATGTGAACATATGTACACAGGCCGGCCACTGCCGGGTATGGAATCCGTGAAGCTGATGGGTGACTTGTCTACATAGTAGACAGCGGCGCGGGCTATGCTGAACGCCGAAGGCGGCCACGAAGATGCTAAGGAAGAACGATATCAGACGATCCATAGCCCAGGGCGGCTAGCCCCTGAAAGGATCGCCGGGCTTTCGCCATCGGTGAGCCATGATCCGGATATTGGGCGGCAAGGTCGCCATGTAGTCGGCGTACTTTTTCTTGCCCCGGCCTGTCAGGCTATCGGGCTCCGGCGGTAATCCGGAAAGGTCGGGACCATGCTCTGCCCACAGGCGATGCGTCAGCAACGCGATCGGCTCCTTGTACGGACTGAGCATTGATGCCTTGTAAAATCGTCCTCTCGCCTGCTCGATGTCCGCCAAGGAAATCTCCCCGCGGATGAACGCCAAGATCAGGTCGGCATCGCTATTCGCTCGGCGCGGTGTGCGGCGCTGTCGGGCGCGTCCTCGCATGTCTCTACCCCCTGCCGCCCCTGGCCGGTGGCTCCAGGTCGAAGTTCAACGCCTTGATCGCGATCGTGGCCTGCTTCTCGGCGTCTCGCCAAATCTTCAAGAGCGCGTGTTCCTTCCCGTTCGGCAGCAACATTCCGTCCCGCTCGATGATCTCTCGGGAGTCGCGTACCAACTGAAGGTTTCTGCAAAGCTGTTCCAGCAACACCAAGGCGGGCGCGTCGACAAGATCGTATTCGCGCTGCAAACGCTGCCAGACGGCTTTCTCGGGCTCGCCTAGGTACTCAGGCGGCGGCTGTGTGGGGTCGGACTTTCGGCTCATTCTTGGCCTCACATGGGAAACTTGGCTGCGCGAATTTTTGACTACCCGGCCGGTATGCCGGACCTCGATCATTCGAAATTCGAGATACCCCCCCGGGGGGCTCACTCCTCAATCGGGTAGCCATCGATGCCGGTCCGTCGCCGGGTCCGGTGTCCTCGGTCCTTGCTCGTCTTCCGATCGTGACAGGGATTGCACAACCCCTGAAGGTTCGAGCGCGCATCACTGCCACCACGGCTATGCGGCGCGACGTGATCCAGCGCCCAGCCATCCACCAGCATGGACCCACAGGCCGCGCACGCGCCGCGCTGCTCTGCCATCACCTGGCGACGCATGGCGTACCATGCCCGGCCAGACAATCGACGGGGACGGCTGTCCGGGCGCTTCCGCCATGCGGTCAATGCGCTGTCCTCTCCTCGATGGGGTCGATTACGTCCATGTCGATGTCGGTGTGGAATCTCTCGCCACTCGTCAGGGAAACAAGAAGCCGCACCACGTCCACGGTGCTCACGGATGTAATGCTCGCCACGCGAACGGGATAGCCCCGCCGTGCTGATGCAAGGGCACGGACGCGCTCGATGCGGCGGTAGGCCATGTCGAAGTCGCCCGGGATATCATCGCCCTGCGCCATGGGACTCAGCCCCAATCCATGCCCATGCCCGGAACGTCGGGCATCGGCAGCGTCAGACCCGAACGCGACAGCAGCCGGAGCGGATCAATCATCATCTCGGCGACGTGGCCGGTGCCCGTCATCGCTCGCACCGTGATCAGCGGAAGATCCGGCCGGTGGTCCTCGACAATCTCGAAGGTCGATGGTGAGGCGCGGCGGATTTCGCTCAAGTGCTTCGCGCACAGCTTGAGGCCGCGGGCGCGCTCGAACTCGCTGACGCGGATCCTCATCGGGTCTTCGCCATCATCTGCCAGGCCTCGGACGCGCCCGGCCGGTTGGTGGTCGCCTCGTGGCAATACCAGACCGTCCCGGAGTGCGTGACGATCTCACCCGGCTCGTAGGCCGCGCCGGCCGTATAAACCCCCGCATATCTCATCACGCCGCCGCTCACGCTGCGCTGCTCGCGGGCCTCAAGGGCCGCCACGCGCTCCATCAGATCGTTAAAGCGCTTGCGCCGGCCGTCCAAGACGCTCGCGATCAGCCTAAGAAAATACGAATTTGCGAGGTTGCCGCCGAGCGCGTCGACGGCATCGCAGAGGTGACCGTGCAGGAAGTCTTCCGCCAGCGGCTCGGGCGCGTCGACGAACTGCTGGCCCAGCTCAGCCGTCCGGCGCTTGGCCCAGTCGGGGACGCTCTCGCCGTGCAGTCGGCCCGGGTATTTTTCGGCCATCACGACGTCCCCGGAGCCAACAGCGCGACACCCGACGCGCGAACCGTCATCGCGGCGAAAGACCGTTCGGCTATCACGGCCGTCGCATTGCACTGGAAGCAGGACACCACGGCGCCAGTCGGGGCGGTTGGCGTGCCAGAATCCATCGCAGGGGAATCGTCCATCTCGATCGTGGCGGAGGTGCTGTGACGCATCGTGAAGGACTGGTCGCCGGTCACGATCGCGGCGCAGTCGATCAGCATCAACCCAGGGCAAGCACTCGACACCAGGACATCGATGCCGGCCGCCGTGCCGCCGGTCGGGCGCATGTCGGGGAAATCGACGGGATTGGTCGCCATCGCGTTCGCGATCTCCGGAGACGCCACCAGAACCAGGTCGCCATACCCGGTGAGCGAAACCGCATCGCACAGCGTCCTGATGTCCGCAAGCGTGTCGCCGGACAGATCGTCCGCGAATCCCGCGCCCGTGCCGAGAATCGAAAGAAACTCGGTATCGGTTGCGAGAGTGACCGCGCCGCGAAGTTCAGCCTCAACAGACGCGGCACCCTCGGGGGTCTGCAAGGACTCGTCGGTCGCGACTACCAACGCCGCGACACGCACCGGCTCAAGCCGTTCCGCGTTCAGGGCGACCCGCGACACGCGAACTGCCGTACCCTCGGGCGTCGTCTCCGCCGTCGGGGCGGAGGTCGGAACAAAGGTCCGAACGTTGAACCGCGCCCGCCCGGAACGCTGCGCGATGGTGTCGTAAACACCGGGTCGGTGAGACAGCGACTCGAAGAACGCATCGCCGATGCCGTGGCCGATGTCCTCCAGGCTCGTAGTCGATGTGCCGCCAACCGCTGAGCGCGTGTGAATCAGTCCGCGCCGAGCAGCCAGCTCGAAACCGCGCTGAACGCTTCCGTCGGAGAGCGCCGCGCAGTGAATCAACCCGGCGAGACCGGAATGCAAATGTGCCATGTAATAGTCCTCGAATGATTACCTATCGAAAGCCTATCAATCGCGCTCACTCGTTGAGCGCGATAGCCCGCAAGGTCCGCTCAGCCTCGGAAAAACCGCGCCGCTCGAAGTGCCTGGCGAGAAGAAGCAGATACTGCGCGGCGGTGCGCTCAGGAATCCCGAGAAATCGATGCGCAGGAACCGCCCGGCCGGGGCAGAGTCCGGAATCGATGCGCAGGAACTCCAAAAGCGGTTCGCATGGGTCCTGCTCGCCGGGAAGCTCGACGCGATAGCCTCGTCCCCGGCCGCCGACATCGTCGCCCCCGACTACCCGAAGCGTCCCCTGTCTGATCCTCCTGCGAATGGTGGCCGGGGATACGCGAAGATCGCGGGCCGCTTGGGCAACGGTGCGCCCGGTCATGGCGCTTCCGCTCCGGTTGCCAATCGCACCAGAACCTTGCCCGTCTGAGCATCAAGCCCGGTCGCGCGCTCGATCTCTGCGTCGTCCATCGAATCGCGCATCAGCGCCAGAATCCGGCCAGCAGCACGTCGGGCCTCGCGCGCCTGAGCGTCGAATGCGGAAGCCATCGTCAGCAGCTCGCGGACCTCGCTGTGCGCGCTCATGCCGTCACCCCTCCAAGCCAGCACCGAACCCGCCAGCACACAAGTGCAAGGCGGCGGTACACGTGATGTAGCGTGGTCATAGTCATCCCCTGATGCTGGCGTAGCTGGTGGGCCAGTCGGGTGCCTCGGTGTGCGCGCCCGCCCCCCTATAACCCCCTGCGGCATTAGCCGCATTGGCCGCAGGCGGCTCTGCGGCCATAGCGCTGCCATTACCTTGATTAGCATTAGCCGCATTGGCGCAAACACTTGTATATGTGGTGTCTGCTGGCTCTAGAGTGACCGTGATCTTTCGGTCTGCGCGGCGTATCTCGCCCTCACGGACGGCTCGCATTGACCGCAGATGCTCAATATGTCGCCAAAATCGACGTGTATTTGGCTTACCTCGGAGGCTCTCGGGTAGCTCAGGACGAGCCGAAAGGACGTGGTGCGCGGTGCGTCTTCCGGTGGTCGCTGCCGGGCAGTAATCGCCATCAGCGACGAGCCCGCGCAGCGCAGCTAGTATCCCGTCGCGCTCCTCGGTTTCCTGCGCACGGCGGTCGAACTCGCTCTTTCCGCTGATGGGTTCGCCGGTGAATAAATGCGCGCCCTGGTCCCAACGGAACCGCAGTGCATGATCAGTGCTCCCGAGATTGGATTTCTGCAGCTCGAGAACAAGGTTGCCGGTCTTCTCATCTCCGTCCTCGGTTTGCTCGATCTCCGGGCGCAGATACCATCGCGCCCGGACGCTGTTATGCCATCCGGTAGAGCCGCTGTATCCCTCTGAGACAGCACCAGAGGCCGCAGGCTTGGCGACGTGGCCGATAAGTATGAGCGCACCCCGGTTCTCATGGATCAAGCTCAGCAGCCGCGACACAAACGATTTCACGTCGCACCGAGCGTTCTCGTTTCCGCCGAAGGTATCCGATATTCCATCGACGACCAGGACGTCGGCGGCGTGCGCCCTCGCGACCAGCTCGGCGAATCCAGCGGTGTAGGTAGTCCCGCCAGGCACGCGTTCCCAAAGGATGGTCTCTCGCCCGACGAGATCCAGGATGTCGAGATCGCCGGCAAGATCAGCCAGGGTGATACCCATCTGGCGACAGATGCGCGACAACCGCCAATGCACGACGGGCTCCCGGTCCTCGCATGACAGGTACAGTACGCTGGACCGCCGGACGGGCAGCCCCCACCACGGGCGGCCCAGAGCGAGACAGCAGGAAAGATGCAGAGCGATGCCGGACTTGCCGACGCCACCATGCCCCGCGAGCAGCGTTGCGTATCCGGCCGGGAGCCAGTCGTCGATCAGCATCCGCGGCGGCTGGGGCTCGATCTCTGACAGCGCGTGCAGGTCGATGGGGCGGGGCCAGGTCGCGGTATCCTCCGGCTCGACGCGCGCCTTGCCGCGCGCGATGGCCTCGATCTCGTCATCGCCGAGAGGCGGATTGCACCGCGCGGTGTTGATCGCGGCCAGGACAGTGATGATGTCCTCGACGCTCGCCCCCTGACGGCGCAGGCGGAACGCCTCGCGGCTCAGGTCGTCATTGCGTCGCCCCTCGGGGATCGCATCGCCCCCGGGCTCTGACGCAGCCTGGCGGGGCTTCTCTTTCAGCAGATCCAGCAGCCAGCCCGGCACCTCGCCGATATCGTCCAGGTCGCCGACGGTCTCATGTCCGTGAGCCGGCCACCAGACCAGATATCCGCCCTGACCGCGCACGTCGACACCCGGTGCGATGCGCGATGCGCTGTTGCGGACCTCAGCGTCCGGATAGCGATAGACCAGGTGATGCCCGCGCCGCGTCCGATGTATCCGACCGCACGCGAGCCGGTCCGCGTGATCGGCGTACCACTCTGCCCCGGCGGGGTCGATGTCCACCACCAGTAGCCCGGATGCCGTGCCGGTCGGGACGGCGACGAGCGCATCAGGCCACTGGCGCCACCAGGCCCGGATCTGGTCGGGGTCGGTGCTGGCGTCGTGCAGCCCGTGCTCGGTGTACGGGGCCTTGCTCGGGCGGGCGGGGAATACCGGATATCCCTGCTCGGCGAGCGTGAGCGCGTGAGATAGGGCGGTCATGATTTCGCCCTCCGCATAAACTCGCCCACAGCTGCGACATGCTCGGCGATGCGGTCGCTATCCACTTGGCGACGCGGTGCGCTACTATGGCTCGGTGATTTTCGCTTAGTCCTTTTCCGCCGCCCCCTGGCCGGGGCGGTGGGATCTCCCTTCAGAGTTTCCATGCCTCACCCCGCCTTCCGTTGCAGCAGGCGCGCCTTTGCGTCCTGCGGCCAGCCCAGGCGGCCGTTCGGATACTTGTTTGGGACAATCCCGAAGTAGGAGCCGAACCGGCAGACCCTTGCCCGGATGCTCTGGGGCTTCAGGCCGATCTGCTCGGCGAGTTGTTCGGTGCTGATGTCGTAGTCGCGTGTTTTCATGTGCATCACCTCCTATGCGGGAGAAGATACACAAGCGCGTTTTTCACCAGCCCTCACCACCGAAGTGGTGAGGCGGTGACGGGGAAAGGGCGAATTTAGGCGGGGTAAATGGTGAGAGTCACCGAGAAGTGGTGAAAAAGTGGTGAAGAAATGGTGAGGTGCTAAGGATCAAGCATCCACTCCTTATCCTCTGATCTTTCAGGCAGCGCCTTCTTCAGGGCGGCAATGATCCTTTCCTCTTTCCAGTTCGGGACTTTCTTCTTGAGGAACTGAGCGGCGAGGTATGGGTTCCATTGGGCGGGCGCGGTGCGGGCAATGTGTAGGGCAGGGTAACGCTTGGCGTTATTCGTCCACGCCCCCCATTTCCCGGTCGGAAATAGGCGCTCCAGCTCATCGACGTGGACGGAATCGAACATCGCGGCCATCTTCTTGTCGGTATCCTCGACAGGCTCCTGTTCTGCCTGCTCCTCCTGATCGGCTAGTCGCTGCTCGAAGTCCCGCAGGGCTTCGGTGCGGATGACGAACATGGCATCGTCCGGGAGACTATCCCTTTCGACAAACTCCATTGCCCGCCGGTGCTTTGATCCCCGATCTGCTACCAATGTCCGAAAAAAGTCGATGTCTGCATTATGTGCGTCATCTCGCACTTCCGGGTGCTGTTTAAGATACTCATCTGATGCTCGTATCATTTTTGGAACAGCCTCAAGAAAGGCCTCCGTAAGTTTCCAATCTTCTACGGAAATCTCCCTGCGGTGAACCATGAGCCTGCACCAGGTCCCGTCAGGTTGTTCAAGGTAAGGCTCCATTAGAACGTCGTACTTGATTTCTGGGCCTCCAACCATCGCCTGATACTTAGCCTCGATATCCTGCGCAAAGTTAAGTAATCCATCCCACCTTGGAAGGTCCCACACTCCCCAGATCGTCGTGATTTCTTGGCTGTTCAGCTCTACAAATCGTCCTTCGCCAATGTCAAAAACCCCCATGGGTAGACGGATGGTTCCCCCGCTCCATGTGGTTACTTCTTTCCATTCAACGTTGGCCTCGTCAATGAGTCGCCCAAGATTTGCGTGAGCGCCGTTCACGAGGTTAATGGAAAGGACCAAATGCCCATCCAGTGCCAGACGGAACACGTCCGCCTCGGTGACCTTATCTTTAAAGATCGTAGAGAGGCGTTCGGCTGCCTCGGGGACTGTCAGCCACTTTTTCAGTTCTAGAAGCTTGCTCACTTCCGCACTCCTTCCAGTGCTCCCTCAAGAAAGGGTCCGCCCAGGCCGGTGAAGGTTTCCGGCTTTTCGCCCCGTCGGGCTAGGGCAGACCGTACCAGTCTAACGCAGTGCTACGACTTTTCCGGGTTTCTTCCCGCTCACGATCTCGTCTAGCTTCTTCTCCCACTTCTTGAGCGCGGCGGCTTTCTCCGCGATGTAGTCGTGGCGGTCATAATGAACCGCCTGCACGCCACTGATGCCGTGGGACAGGAGTTGTGCGCGAACGTCGCGGGATATGCCGGCCTTCCCCACCAGCATGGTTTCGCAGGTCCGGCGAATGTCTCTGAGGTCGAAGGGTTCGCACTTCATCGCGGTGCGGATTTCGTTCACCCGCTTGGAGACCGTGAACGCCGACAACGGGACACGTCCGAACGAAGAAAAGAGGTACTGCGAACCGCGCCCCTGCGCCTTCTCGGCAAGGTCCGAGACCATCGCGGCGGCCTTCGGTCCCAACGGTATCAGGTGCTCCCTCGGGGTCAGGCGCCGGCCCTTCGGATCAAAGAGGCGCAGGTGTTCCCCATTCCAGTCCGCAGGACCGGCCCGAAGTAGTTGTTTCATCCGCTGACCGCCCGCGAGGAGGGCGACCCTCAGGGCGGTGTCGATAATATCGTCGCCCAGGGCCTCGACGTAGGCTTTCAGTTCCTTTTCGCTCAGTGTTCGGGTACGGGCCTTGCCCGGAATCGTCGGGATTGCGGCAACCGGGTTCACCCGCAGCCTGAACGCCTTCAGGCTCGACGGCTGCTTCGGATCGAGGCGCGAGGTTATGGCTATCTGGTATGCCCGGCGCAGGTAGCTTCTCAGCTTCCCCGCAGCGCGCTCCTTCCCAGCCTCGAAGACCCGGCTGATGATCTCGGCGATCTCCTCGTCCTCGACCTCTGAGGCGGGTTTCCCGGCGATCTCGGGGACGGTGTAGACGTGGCACTTGAACAGGCTGCGGGCATCGCTGGCGCCAGACTTCCCGGCGGCCTCCAGCGTCCCGACGTAGGCTTCACACAGGGCTTGTAGCGTGTACTTCTTGCGTTCCTCGGTCTCGACCCTGGCGGCGGCCTCAGCGGCCTTCCTGTCGGCTCTGGCGGCCTCCTGCTCGCGCCTAAGCTCCCTTGGGTCGATGCCCTTGTCGATAAGGGTCTGCAGCCGTCGCGCTTCCTCCCGCGCCCCCGGATTCGTCGGGTCTCTCGATTCCAGCAGCCAGTCGGACACGTCGCCGATGGTCCAGCGGATCGTCTGGCCCTTCAGCTTGCCTTGGTAGATGTAGGACTTCGCCCCGGCGGTTGCCCGGACGGCAAGACGGCTTTCGGTGTCCCAAAGAAACGCCTGTTGCTTGTCGGGCGGACACTCGAACTTGCGGATTCGCTCGGCAGTGAGTTTGACTCGTTGCATGTTGCCCCTCGGCGATGGGGCTGCGAAAAGACCAACGGACTAAATGCCCGTGTAACCCCTGTGTAACCCGCAGCCGTCAATTTCAATCAACGCAAGTCTATCACGCAAAGGCTGCAAAACAAGCTATTTCCTTGAATGGCGGGGAAAACGTCAACTTCAGTCAACGCGGTTACATGCCCTCGGTATTCACTTTTAATCCGTTGGTCCCGCGTTCGAGCCGCGGACGGCCCACCAAATCCCGCTTTGCGCCTGTCATAAAGTTGTCCCGCCCGCCCGCCGATACAATATCGGTCATCCCTGGCGGGCGTCTGTCATGTTCCATTGGAAAAAAAAGGCCGAGATGCGGAATCATCCGCGCTGGAAGATCGATCGCTTCCTGGGCGTGTATGACAAGGACAAGGCCACGTTCCTCGGTCGGGTGCAGGATCTGAGCATCAGCGGCATGTGCGTTGCCAGCACCGAAACCGTGCCCGTCGATAATCACATCCGGCTCGCCCTCGAAATTCTGCTCGACGACGGCAACAGCGAAACCTTCATCCTGCGCTGCCGCAGCCTGTGGGTGCGTCCGTACGGAGGCGGACTCCACCTGCTCGGCTTCGAGTTCTCCGGGCCATCGCCGGCCGCCTCTGCGCGCATCGCGCAGATCATCCAGGAGCAGGCCGAGATCGACAGGCAGTTCGGCGCGCAGCGCTGAGCGCACTCGCGGCGCGGTTGCATTCCCCTGGGGTGCAAACTAGAGTATCGGGTCCGTTATCTGCCCGAGGGCCTACGCCAGTATGTCCTTCCGCCTGAAAATCGTCCTCGGTCTGCTCGCCATTCAGCTTTTTCTCGTCGCCATGCTGATCTGGAGCAGTCTCACCTTTTTGCGTGTTTCCAACGAGGTGGAGCTTTCCAGTCGCGCCCAGATGCTGGCGCCCGGGCTCGCTGCGCTGATGCGCCCCGCTGTCATGGCCGAGGACATGGCCGAACTCGAACGCGATATCGGCGCGGTACTGTTTCGTCGCGGTGTCGTTTACGTGCGTATTCTGTCGACGCAGGGTCGGGTGCTGATCGAGCGCGGCGAAGCGAGCATATTGGCGCGGCCGTTCAAGGAGGATTTTCTGTTCGAGGACGTCAGCGACGGCGTGTTCGACGTCTACGCCGATATCGAGCGTGACGGCATCGCGCTCGGGCGCATCGAGCTTGGTCTGGCGACCGACGAAATACAGGAAATCATGGTGGCGGCGCGCCGCGAGATGGCGAGTATCGCACTGCTCGGCCTTGCGCTGTCGGTGGTGCTTTCCTGGCTGCTCGGCAATTATTTCGCGCATCAGCTGATGCGGCTGCGCGACGCCACGCGGCGGGTGGCGGCGGGCGACATCGGTTATCAGCTGCCGGTAGCCGGCCATGACGAATTGGCGCAGACGGCTAATGCGTTCAACACCATGTCGCGCAAGCTCGCAGCGCTCTATACGGAAAAGCAGGCGGCGCTCAACGCGGCGCATCAAACGGCGGGTGAGCTGCGCGAGAGCGAGCATCGCGTCCATGCGGTGCTGGACAACGCCATGGATGCCATATTCACTTTCGATGCCCAGGGTGTCATCGAAAGCTTCAACCCCGCGGCGGAGCGCATCTTCGACCGCGCTGCGGGCGAGGCGATCGGCCAGCGCCTGGATGCGATCATCGCCGCGAACGATTTTTCCGCCCTGGAGCACCGGTTGCGCGAATTCGTCCATGGCGGTGACGCCGGCAACATCGCCGAAGTCGGTGAGATCGGCGGCTTGCGCAGGCAGGGCGGCGTATTTCCGCTGGAGATCGATATCGGGCAGATGCAGCTCGCCGGCCGTCACCTGTTTATCGCCATCGCGCGCGATGTCACTCAGCGCCGCCAGGCAGAGGCCGAACTGCGCCGGGCGCAGTCGGCGGCGCTGGAATCATCGCGCAGCAAATTCGAATTCATCGCCGGCGTGAGCGATGAGATCCGTACGCCGGTCGGAAACATGCTGGGAACCTTGAGCATGCTGTCCAGCGCCGATATGAGCGACGAGCAGTATGGGCGCATCGAAAGAGCGATGTCCGCCGGCAACACGCTCATCACGGTGGTCAGCGACATGCTCGATTTTGCCCGCATCGAAGCCGGCACGATGATATTGGATGCCGTCGATTTCGATCTGTGGCAGATCATCGACACGGTGTATCAGGACTATCGCGAGCAGGCAGCGGCCAAGGGCGTGGAGCTGGTGTATCTCGTGCCCGGCGATCTGCCGGCGGCGTTGTGCGGCGATCCTGCCCGCCTGCGCCAGCTGCTGGTCAATCTGGTCGACAATGCGGTCAAGTTCACGCAGCACGGCACGGTTGCGCTGAAAGTGAGCGCGCAGGCGCATGACGCCGCGCGCGTCATGCTGCGCTTCGATGTCGAGGATACCGGCAGCGGCATCACGTCCGAGGTGCAGCAACACATTTTCGATTTCGCCGCCCGCGCCGGCTCGGCCACGGGCACACCGGTTCGTGGCAGCGCCGGCCTGGGGCTGATGATATCGCGCCGCTTGGCCGAGATGATGGGTGGGGAGATCGGCGTGAGCAGCGAGCCGGGGCGCGGCAGCCGCTTCTGGTTTACCGTCGTGCTCGAACGGCGGGAGCGTGAAGAGACGGCGACCTCGTCCGCTGCCGATGATCCGCCTGTCCGCATGCACGGCATCGGTGTACTGCTGGTGCATCCCGATGCGGCGCTGCGCGCGGCATGGCGGGAGATGCTGGCTGGCGAGGACATCGCCGTGAGCGAGGCACGGGACGGCCAGGCGGCGCTTGCCGCCCTGCGCACTGCCGCTGCGCGGGGACAGCCCTACCATGTGATGATCTGCGCGACGACGGCCGGCAGCATGAGCGGCCTGCAGCTCGCCGATGCCGTGCACGCGGACGCGCAGATCGCGTCGGTGCGCATGATCATGCTGGCCGCAAGCGGATACCGCGGCGATGGCGAGGACGCGCGCGCCGCCGGTGTGCGCTGCTATCTCAGCGGTCCGCTGCAGCCGCGGCAATTGCGTGACGGCATCGCGGCGGTCATGCGGGGCGACGCCGGGGATACCCATCAGATGCTGTTGACGCAATATGAGCTGAGTGGGCGCTGCGCCGGCGGCCGGCGGGGGCTGCTGGTGTCGGTCGACGAGGAGCGTCGCGGAAAACTGCTCGCGGCGCTGCAGGGGCAGGGGATGCGCGCCGCTTATGCCGTGAATGCCGGACAGGCGCAGGCGGCGGTCGAGGCGATGGGATACGCCTTGGTGCTGATCGATAACGAGCGGGGAAGGTGCTTTGACATCGAGGATGTGCGTCGCCTGCGCGCCGCTTCCCCGGTCGATCCGGCCAGGCAGGGCAAGTCGCCTGTGATCGTCGTGCTGCTGCCGGCGGGAGCCGGCGGAGAGTGCGATGCCTATCGCGCCGCCGGCGCCGATGTGTGTGTGCCGTGTGCCGCCGACGGCGTGAGCGGTAGAGGAAACGGGATAAATGCCGGCATCGATGTCGGCGCCTGGTTAACCGTCCGGTGAAACGATCTCGCCGCTGATCTTTGCCCGCCGTTGCCATTCCTGCTGCAGCACTTCCATGCGCGCCTTGATTCTGACCGCCCGGGTATCGGTTTCGGACAGGCCCCGCAGCGCCAGGCGGAGCTGCTCCAGCGCGGGCTGCATTTCCCCCAGCAGATAGTAGTACTCGGCGAGCGCCTGGTGCGCGCCCAGGCGGTCGTTCAGCATTTCGCGTGACTCGGCGAGCAGTCGATACAGCTCCGGTCGTGGGCTGCGCGCGCGCATGAATTCGTTGATCAGTTCTATGGTCTGGACGGCCTGGCCGTTTTGCAGCAGCGCCTGCGCATAGTAGATCGTGAGCGGCAGATGGTAGGGATAGATCCGCAGGTTGCGCGCGTAAATGCCGAGCGCTTCTTCCGTGCGGCCCTGCCCGCGGGCAGCCTCGGCGAGCGCGGTCTGAAAGATGACGCGTTCGGGTTCGCGCGCGATCAGCGGTTCGAGCTCGGCGCGCGCCGCCGCATGGCGGCCGGCGGCATTCAGCGCCACGGCATAGCCGTAGCGCAGGCTGTCGAGCTGCGCCGCCGGCGCCTCCGGCAGCGTGCTGTCATAGAATGCGAGGCTTCTGGCCGGATTGCCGTCCTGGATGACGCGCACCTTTTCCCTGATGAAAGCGTAACTCTCGCCGACCGATTCACGCATCGTCGGGTATTGTTCGGCGCGGTTGCGGGTGTCGGAAATACGCGTGATGGTCACCGGGTGAGTGCGCAGGAATTCCAGTTGCAGATTGTCGTAGAACTGGCTGGCCTGCTGCAGATGCTCGAAGAAGCGCGGCATGGCGCGCGGCTCGTAGCCCGAGTCGGCGAGGATCTGCAGGCCGATGCGGTCGGCTTCCTGTTCGTTGGCGCGGGTGAAGTTGATCTGCTGCTGGATGCTGCCGGCGGCGGTGGCGGCGATCGCCGCTTCGGTCGCCTGGCCGCCGGCGCGGCTGCCGAGCAGAATGGCGGCGATGAGCGCGGCGGTCATCGGCACGCTCATGCGCGAAGCGGCTTCGAAGGCGCGCGCGAAATGACGCTGGGTGATGTGCGCGATTTCGTGCGCCATGACCGAGGCCAGTTCCGCTTCGGTCTGGCTGGTGATGATCAGGCCGCTGTTCATGCCGATGTAGCCGCCCGGCGCGGCGAAAGCGTTGATCGCCGGGTCGCGTACGGTGAAGAAAGTGAATTTGCGGTCGCGGATGCCGTTGTTGGCCGCCAGGCGGTTTCCCAGCGCTTCGATGTAGTTCTGCACCTCCGGGTCGTCGATGAGATCGAGCGCGCGCCGGATGCTGCGCATCAGCGCTTCGCCGTAACGCTGCTCGTCGTCGGTGGAGATGTAGGCGTCGCTGGTTTCGCCGATACTCGGGAGGTTGAGCGTTCCCGTGCTGCCGGTGACCGCGCTTTGCCCGCTGAACAGCAGCAGCGTGGCGAGGACGATGAAACGCTGGAAGGGTCGATGCTTCAAGAGCTGTCTGCCGGTGTCTAGTGCGGCGCCTCGCGGATGTTCTGCCCGCGGACCGGGTCCGCGGCACCATGCCGTTCCATTCTACGCTGCAGTATCGGCCGGAGAAACTGCCCGGTATAGGAGCGGGGGCTGGCGGCAATGTCCTCCGGAGTGCCGCAGGCGATCAGTTCGCCGCCGCGGTCGCCGCCTTCGGGTCCGAGATCGATCACCCAGTCCGCGGTTTTGATCACATCGAGGTTGTGCTCGATGATGATCACCGTATTGCCCTGATCGCGCAGGCGGTGCAGGACCTGCAGCAGCTGCTTGATGTCGTGAAAGTGCAGGCCGGTCGTGGGTTCGTCGAGAATGTAAAGCGTGCTGCCGGTGTCGCGCTTGGACAGTTCGCGCGAGAGCTTGACGCGCTGCGCCTCGCCGCCCGATAGCGTGGTGGCGTTCTGCCCGAGCTTGATGTAGGACATGCCGACGTCCAGCAGCGTCTGCAGGCGGCGGGTGATCGCGGGCACGGCGTTGAAGAACGCCAGCGCTTCCTCCACGGTCATTTCCAGCGCTTCATGGATGTTCTTGCCCTTGTAGCGCACTTCCAGTGTTTCGCGGTTGTAGCGCATGCCCTTGCAGACGTCGCAGGCGACGTAGATGTCGGGCAGGAAGTGCATCGCGACCTTGATCACGCCGTCGCCCTTGCACGCTTCGCAGCGGCCGCCCTTGACGTTGAAGCTGAAGCGGCCCGGTCCGTAGCCGCGCATGCGGGCGTCGGTGGTGGCGGCGTAGAGGTCGCGGATCTGCGTGAACAGCCCGGTATAGGTCGCCGGATTCGAGCGCGGCGTGCGGCCGATCGGGCTCTGGTCGATGTTCACCACCTTGTCGAAATGTTCGAGGCCGCGCACTTCGCGGCACGAGGCCGGGTCTTCGTCGCCTTCGCCGAGCGCGCGCGCGGCGTGGGGCAGCAGGGTGTCGTTGATCAGCGTGGATTTGCCCGAACCCGACACGCCGGTGACGCAGCACATGAGGCCGACCGGAATGGCGACGTCGACGCCCTTGAGATTGTTGCCGCTGGCGCCGAGGATGAGGCATTCGCGCAGGGGGTCGCGCGTGGTCCGCTGCGCCGGTATCTCGATGGCGAGCGCGCCCGACAGGTAGCGGCCGGTGAGGGATGCCGGGTCGGCGTGTATTTCCTGCGGTGTGCCCTGCGCCACGATGGCGCCGCCGTGCACGCCGGCACCGGGGCC